>VGML01000295.1 GCA_016866415.1 Bacteroidota bacterium
CAAAAAGAATTGAACGAAAATCTGTTAGATCCTGGAGCAACTCCACCAGCACCGTGGTAGCCACTATTATCATCAATTATCCAACCCCTAATATCGACGCAAGGAGGTGCGCCGCTGTTGCAATTGTAGGATGCAGCGTCATCCACAACAATGAATTCTATGTATTCTTGATTTCCAGCAGAACCATTTGATACTTCATTAATTACGAGGGTTTGAGAGAATGTGAAATTCGAACTAAAAAAGAAAAGAATAAATATAAAAAACCAACTTCTCTTAACATTCATAATAACACTTTTTTGAAGTGCAATTTACAAAGTAAAAACCATTTTTTTTTTTAATTTTCCAAACATTTGTGTGATTTTTTTAAAAAATCAATCTTCTAAATAATCCTTAAACCATCTTCCAGAATCTTTCATGTAGCGTTTTTGTGTTTTATAATCTACATAAACCAATCCAAATCTTGGCATATAACCTTCTGTCCATTCGAAATTATCAGTCAAACTCCAAACCAAATAACCTGTTACTGGAATACCTTCCTTCTTTGCTTTCAATAATTGATTCAGGTAAGATCGAAAAAAATCAATACGTAGGGAATCATGAATCTCGTCGGCAATTAACGAATCTTTAACACAAACACCATTTTCAGTAATCACGAAATTTTTAATCTTTTCATATTTCGAAAATTGCTTTAAAATTCGGTAAATTCCCTCGGGGTAAATTTCAAAACCCATTTCATTTTGTGGAACATTTCTTCGTTCTGCACTTATTTGCCTTGCCCATATTAATGGAATGAAAGGACTTCTTTTGACTACGACTCGAAAATAATTTTGTAGGCCAATGAAATCAAAATCGAATTTTAGTTTCTCATCGTCTCCCGGAAGTTGATAGCGCCTTATTTTTCGTAGTATTGGAAATTCATTTTCGGGATAGCCCATTCCTAAACTCGGTTCAATAAACATTCGATTCAACATAGCATCCATGCGTTCAACCGCTTTCAAATGTCGTTTCTTTCCTTTTAGAGGATCTACAATTGAACAGCTAAATGTAGTTCCAATTATTGCATTAGGTACTTCATTTCTTAACACCCTCCCTCCTTCTGCCATTGCAAGACAAGCATAATGAGTCGCCCGAATAAAAGAGTTAATATTTCGTTTTCCTGGAGCATGGTAACCTATCAAATAACCTAAACCTATAAAAGCTGCAGGCTCATTAAAAACCATCCAATATTTTACTTTATTTCCATATTCTTTAGCACAAAGTCTTGTGTAGTCTTCAAACCATTTAATTACATCGCGATTTGCCCAGCCACCTTTGTCTTGCAATTTTAAAGGTAGATCCCAATGATACAAAGTAATCCAAGGCTGAATTCCTTGACGTAAACATTCATCAATTACACGATGATAAAATTCAATCCCCTTGGCATTTACATCACCAATTCCATTCGGTAAAATTCGCGACCAGGATATCGAAAAACGAAACACCTTGAAATTCATTTCTTTGGCAAGACGAATATCTTGTTCGAATTGATGATAAAAATCGGCGGCGACATTTCCATTTTCCCCATTTTTAATCCTACCTTTTTGTGAAAAATCATCCCAAATTGATGGACCTCTGCCATCCACATCCCATGCTCCTTCGGATTGATATGCTGCCGATGCTGTACCCCAAAGAAAATCATTCCCAAAGGAATGAAATAAGCTACTATCAGTAACTGAATGAATCTGAGCTACTAAACGATGACTAAATAATACTAAAAAAATGATATTTCTCAAATTAAAATTAGAAAGTTACGAATTATGAAAATATAATATGTTTTAAAGAGCACCAAAATTAAACCTGGAACTAAAAATTGAATGTCAAATTTTTTATCAGAATGAATGAAATTTGTCGATTAAAAAAAATATATATATTTGAGAATAATTTACATTCATTCGTTATGTACAAACTTTTCTTATCCCTTTTTGCATTAATTCTTATAAGTAGTTGCGCCAATGATGATTTACCTAGTGCAGGAAATACGGAGGCTAATTCTCAAACAATGCCAACAATAATGGTATTCCCATCTGACGCTCTTTTATTAAATATGGGCTTTTTGAGGGAAATTCAAAATCAAGGAACTATTTCATATCAAAGGGATTATCAACAGGCTTTTATTAAGAATCCAGATGTGAAATTCGCGGTTGCCTCCTTACAAGAAGAATTCGCTAAAAATGGTTTTAGGTTGGAGGACATGGAACAGCAATTAAAACAAATCACAAATAACAATGCCATGGATGAGGCGAACGGAATTGCTAGAGATATTAAAACTGAGCTTTTGAATACAGTTCGTCCAGACTATATTATTGAATTGGACTATAATTCAGCAATCAATGCTCGAAGTCGCAATGGAAACAGTACGATGACCTTTACCATCCGATGTATGGATGTATACACGAATAAGGCAATTGCTTCAACCACAAAAAGTGGTGTCGACATGTCAGGTGATTCGGATATGGCCTCCAAAATAAAAGAAATTATCGGTGAATCAATGTCAGATTTTAAAAGTCAGATTACATCTCATTTTAATGACTTGAATAAAAATGGCGTTG
>VGML01000296.1 GCA_016866415.1 Bacteroidota bacterium
ACGATTTCCAATTTTTCGAGTTATAAAGAGGTCACAACTACCTTTACCTGTTCGATTTTCTCCATAATAAGTCCCCGATTCGTCAGAACACCCAACAAAAATAAGTGTTTTTCCATCTGCGGCAATACTAGGTGCTCCTTCATTATTAAGTGTATTTACGTTGGGAGGCATCGCAAGTGCTTGTCCCCATTCGTTTTGATTTAACCCAGAAACATAAAAATCTTCTTGTTCTCCAAAATATTTTACACGACTATCAGGGATTCTTCGCGTAAATAATAATGTTTTTCCATCAACTGTCAATGTTGGGAAATATTCAGGTAATCCGGTATTTATTCCTGGTCCCACATTCTGTGGTTCAAATGGTTTTGGATTTTTTATTGCATTTTTGGCAAAAATTGCACTTTCACGAATTTTGTGAGCGTCCTGCAACAGTCCTTCACTCGCATTTGGATTTCGAATGAAAAGTTCAACATTTCTCAAGGCGTCATCGTGACGACCAAGGGCCAATTGCAAGGCGGCAACGTAAAAATAAGAATTTACAGTAATTACGCTATTCGGATTTATCCTTAATACACTTTCATAATGTTTAATCGCTTCAGGGTACTTTCTTGTTCGCTCATAAAACTCTGCAGCCAATAAATGTGCTTCCCAAAAATTAGGATCCTCGGTTATTGCTTTTTCTACAATTTCAATTCCTTCCTTATAATTCGGACCTTGCGTCTCTGGATCAACCGACTCACGAGGAGCTTTTTGAGCCTTTTCAAATAGTTTGATTGCTTTTTTATCTTTTGTGGAATAAGCAAACTGAGATTTGGCACAGCTAACCACCAATATAACAAGCAATGAAGAAAAAACAGTTTTTAACATCTAGAACTAAGGTATTTGCATGAACTTATGTGTCTGTAACGAAATTCTCCACTTCGGGTTACCTTTTACATATTCAATTATCTTTGGGAGAATTCGGTCTTGTCTGCTCCATTCGGGCTGCAAAAACAATGTACAATCGTTGTTTACTTTAGAGGCATGTTCCTCAGCCCATTCCAAATCAGACTCATGATAAATTACAACCTTTAATTCGTTCGCCCTTTCATACCCCTCTTCACAAGGTGCTTTGAATTTTTTCGGGGAAAAACAATACCAATCAATATTACCTTTCAACGGATAACAACCCGAAGTTTCAATGGCAGTTTCGATTCCATTTAACTTTAATGCGGTAACTAAAAAAGTCAAATTGTATAAAGCAGGTTCTCCTCCTGTTATTACTACAAAATTCGTGGCCGTGGAAGAAATTTCATTGACCAATTCATCTAATTTAAGAATCGGGTGACTTTCCACATCCCAACTTTCCTTTACATCGCACCAAACACACCCCACATCACAACCTGCGAGTCGAACGAAATAAGCCGAGCGCCCAGAATAAAAACCTTCACCTTGTATGGTGTAAAAATGTTCCATTACTGGAAGTTCAATGGAAGTATCAACATCGGCAAAATGCATAAAACAAAAATAAACAATTTAGAGCGGAATGTGGAAAACATTAAAAAATGGCAAAGAACTATTTTTTTATATTTGTTAAATAAAAAAAGTTTATGATGAAAAAAGTTACAATTGCAAGTTTTTTATTTTCAAGTTTTTCATTTTTTGCTCAGCAAATAGGAAATTCGGATATGGAAGCCTGGGATAACGTAGGTGCAGCAACCGAGGAACCAACCAACTGGAATAGTTTTAAATCCGGACAAGGTAGTTTTACTTCATTTGCCTCAAAACAAGTTGAAAGATCTACTGCAATCAGAACGGGAGCTACAGGTCAATATTGCGCTAGAGTATGGGCTAAGTCAACGCTTGGCATTGTGGCAAATGGTAATATGACCGTAGGTAGAATTAATATGGGTAGTTCAACACCAAGCGATCCAAATAATTACAACATTTCGTTGACTGCAGACGCAAATTTCTCAGAAGCGTTAACTGCTAGTCCTGATTCATTAGTTTTTTGGGTGAAATATACGGCTGCGAATGCAATAGATTCGGCTCGTGTTCATGCGGTCTTGCATGATGCGTATGATTTACGCGACCCAATTGATGCAAATTCTTCTTCACACGTGGTGGCCAGGGCAGAACGTAATTATTTGCGAACAAGCGGTTCTTGGGTTCGAATTTCTGTTCCATTTGTATATAATGGTCCTGCCACAAATCCAGCTTTTTTGTTGGTAACGTTTACAACAAATAAAACTCCGGGTGGTGGAACAGCCAATGATGAAGTTCTAGTGGACGATATTCAATTAATTTATAATCCAACATCATCAAATCAACAAATGACTGCCAATGACGATGCTTCCTCAACAAATCAAAATACCGCAGTTACGATTAATGTATTAGCAAATGATACAGATCCTGAAAATAATATCTCCGTTTCAACGGTTACAATTGTTCAACAAGCTCAAAATGGAATAGCTACGGCAAACATGGATGGAACTGTAACTTATACGCCGAATACTGGATTTTTTGGTGGAGATAATTTCAACTACCAAGTATGTGACGGTGATTCTCCTGCCACTTGTGATCAAGCAAATGTTACTCTTGTTA
>VGML01000297.1 GCA_016866415.1 Bacteroidota bacterium
GACCGAATTGCTTATGTGGACTTCGCTGGAAAACCATTTAAGAATAGTAAGAAGTTTGAAAAACAGATTCCAGATGTGTTTGGATTTAGTCATTCAGGGAAAGCCTATCCCATTCAATTGGAACTTGATTTAAAACAAGTGCCGTTCTTCGATTGAACATTTGTGCTAAAAATCCGCCCTTCGGGTAGCTGCAAACCGTTAGCAACAACTTTATGAGACAGTACCTTACAATAATAATTTTCAGTTTGACATTTTCATCTTGCGACTGCATGCAACAAGCGACAGGTGTTGTACTTGACAGACAGACAAAAAAACCTATTGACAATGTTTCATTAGGAAAATATGAAAAAGAAGATACAACTAACTCGTATTCAAGAAGAATTTACACTGACAATAAAGGGCAATTTGACTATCACAGCACTTCAGGTGGCTTTAGAAAATGTCCTGACTTAGTTTTATATTTTAACAAGCAAGGTTACAAAACAAACAAAATGACTTTTGCTTCAATTACTAAGAATGACAAAATATATCTTGACAGAGTTCCATTTAACAGAGACTCTTCTGTTCTCATTTCATTGTTTGAGTTTGACAAAAAAATTGACAACAGCATGAATCTATTAAAAGAGAGAACCTTAAAAAACATTTCAGACGAACAACATATTGAAATTATGATTTGCTTGAACACAATTTTTATGAGAGATTTTAAGGGCGGACACTATGATGAGCTAAGGCAACTATCAGAAGAAAAAAAGTACACGACAGACATAATAAAAGTTTATCCAAAGTGGATTCCAAATAGAGGAATGGGATTTTATTTTCCAAAATTAAATATGGAGCTTTACGGGACACCAAGATTGTATGCAATCTATAATGTACAAAAATAAAAAAGCTGCTATCATCGTATTGGCTCAATGGCGGGTTCAGTGCTTCGTACGACAGAAATTACTATATTTGAAACTCAGTTCTTCGTAGAAAGTTCAGTGGAGTAGATCCCTGCCTGCCTATAGCTAAGGACCGTTATGTTTAATTATTAAAGAGAATATGAAACAAATTAAATCCATTTTTTTATTACTCATTTTATCATTGATCAATTTTTCATGTAAAAAAGACATAAATGGATGCACTGATCCTACATCTGACAACTATAATATTGAAGCCAATGTTGACAACGGGAGTTGTGATTACCATGGGAATTTAACTAATTGGTATGACACAACTACTCGTGATAGCTTGCTTGCTAATAATATTGCTTCGGTCACATTTTTTGTAGATAATGAGGTTTTTCAAAATATCAATCCAAATTTTATTATGTGGTCAATTCAGCCTGATTGCAGTACAACAACCTTTGGCAATTCGATAACAATGAAAGGGACTAAAAGCAAAACGATTTCTATAACAGTAAAAGCTTCTGATGATTCGAACATTGTAATCCGAAATTGGAGCCAAACAAAGACAATTAATGCAGGAGAATGTGAACTATATCAGTTAATATGGTAAGAATTAACACACATAACATCAAGAAGCCCGCGTCTCCTAGTTGCGATCCGTTATCGTTGTATATTGCAGAAGTTTTGCACAAGAGAAACAAACGCATATTAAATATGGTCACTAAAGGTGGTCAAACTACAACTAGTTTATTCGCATGGACAGACGATATTTCTTAAAACAAAGCACCTTGCTTTCTATCGGAGGGTTGTTATTGCCTTCTTCTGTAATTAATGGATGCAGAAAGGAAAGCTTATTTGAAGATCTTAATTACGACGGAAAAGTTATTATCATTGGGGCCGGTGCTGCCGGACTTTATGCTGCGAATATATTGAAGTCGAGAGAAATTGATTTTACCATCCTGGAGGCGGCTGCAACACATGGTGGTCGTATGGGAAAACTTACCGGATTTGCCGATTACCCAATTGACACCGGTGCGCAATGGATGCATGGCAGGAATAGCATCGTTTCAGACCTGGTAAAAAAGAATAAAATACCGAATACCCTGGATGATACGGACTTGAGTTTTTGGTTCAACAACCAAGTAGTTAGCACATTACCCAAAGATCCATTCATTTTTGAAGCAGATAATTTACCCGACATTTCTTTTAAAGATCATGCGCATCAACAAGGATTTGGCAGTGAATATGACAATATCGTTGAAGCCATTGCGGGTGACCAAGGAGCGTCTGCTTCCACTCTCTCAGCATATTGGAACAATAAAGACGAAGAAAACTGGGTTTCGGGTGATGAAGACTTTAAGTTTGAAGGAACCTATTTTGATGTAATCAACACCTACATCGCGCAGGGAGTCCTTTCAAACATTCAATACAATACGCAAATCACGGACATTGACTACAACTCCGACAAAGTTGTGCTAACAGACAGTGCCAGTAATACCTACATTGCGGACAAAGTCATAGTTACAGTTCCCATCAGCATCCTAAAATTAAACGAGATAACTTTTAATCCAGCCCTGCCATCAAGTAAAACGGAAGCGTTTACAAAGTTCGGGATGGGGGCCGGAATGAAAGTGTTTTTAAAGTTTAGCACGAAATT
>VGML01000298.1 GCA_016866415.1 Bacteroidota bacterium
TTGAATTTTTGAGGAGTGCCGTAATATTTATCCAATGCCATGTGAAAAGATGGATTGTATCCCCAACTTTCGTTATTTTCAAATTCACCCGGTGGCATTAATTCAATCGCATTAATTCCCAGTTTATCCAAGTAATCTAGTGTGTCAATAAGTGTTTGGTAATTCCGTTTTTGAACGAAATCTCGAACTAAAACTTCATAAATCAATAAGTCTTTGTTTTCAGGAGCTGTGAAATTTGTGTTTTGCCACGTATATGCCGTTGCACCCGGATGCATAATAGTAACAAATCCTGTTGTCAATCCAGTGGGATATGGATGTGGATTTGGATTTGTCAAGGATCCAATGGCGGCGTCATTATTTTTATCTAAAATTAAACTGCTAAGGGGATCCGCTAATTTTAAATTCCCATCAATTAAATATTGATAACCGTAGCGTTGCCCTGGGGTTAATCCTCCGATTGTTAGCCACCAAGTTGTAGAATCCAAAGATAAGTTCATGTAATAGTTGGCTGAGGGCACCCATTGGTTAAAATCACCGATTACATAGACGTGTTCTTTCTCAGGAGCAAATAATCGCAATACGACGGTAGAGTCATTGATGTAATTGATACCATTTTTAGTTCCGGAAGGTGGATCTTGTAAAGTAATCGATGGATTCACGGTATAATAAGCGCTGTCTTCAACTATTTCAGAACCATTACCCGCTGTAAGTTTCAAAAGATGTGTTCCTTGGGTTGTTGCTGTTAGGTTGTAATTTAACGTATTTGCATTTGCTGATGTCGCTAAAAGTTGTCCATCTTCAAACAATGTGAGGGTGCACGATTGACTAGACTGTCCGTTAATTGATAGTGACTCCCCCAAATTTAATATGGTAGCATTGTTATTTGGACTGAAAAGTTGCGCTTGCAAACCACTTCCGGGCTGCACTAAATCGTAATAAATATCTGAGCCATCAGCTTCTCGGCCCACGATTGAGCCATTTGCGGTTCTAAATACAAACGCTAATTTCAGAACAGTAACTGTTCCTGGAACACCATAAAATTGATCTATATCAATCGTAATTTGGTGTTTGTTATTTCCAATATTGGTCATGGCCACATTTGGGTCGACAGTTCCCCATGTTCCTTGAACGTGTTGCCAATTAGTTGGTGAAGTACTTGTTGTTGTTATTAATCCGGTATGACAATAAATCTGATTTTGGTTAATCAGTGCCGCATTTCCTAGGGTTGCATCATAGGTTATGGTAACCACGTCATTAACGGTTGGAAATGCAGGATTTACTGTTAATACTTGAGCATTCCCAAAAATTGTAAAACCAAGCGAAAAAACAAAAACAATGTACTTCATAATTGTTCCATTTAAAAAAAAGGCCCAAGTTTTGAAACTCAGGCCCTTTGTGACTTAAAATTAAATTATTTTTTGATCAATTTACCTGAACCAACTTTGTTTCCTGACTTAAGTTGATAAAGATAAGTTCCTGTAGCAAAAGTGCTAATGTTTACTGTATTGCTAGTAGTTTTCATCATCACTTTACCAGTTAAATCTGTAATGATTACCTCAAAATCTTTTACATCAGCAATAAAAGTAATGATATCATCAGCTGGCACAGGATAAGCAGAGGCGTTGAATTTCTCCAAGTCTTTGATTCCTAGACCCGGAGCAACTGAACCTCCGAAACTAAATTGTCCGGTGTATCGGTTGAATGAAATTGTATCGTATGTCCCAGCAGCTACCGCGATATCCGAACCGTTTAAGAAAGCAGTATCAGCAGGAAATTCACCACCTCCCCAGTTTGTTGCCCATCCGCCATTCGCTCGAAACTTAGCAAGACCATCACCGATTGTATAGTTGTATAGATAATGAGTAATACCACCATCCGTTGAAGTCATTGGAACGTCAACTGACCAATCGAACGGAGGAATAGCGGAACCAATTAATCCTACCGGTACTTGTTGAAAATTGTAAGCAAGTGTATTTTTGTTGAATGCAACGTTGTAGTAACCAACTGTTAATGGAATATCATTTGTATTTGCAACGGCCGTTCCTGCAGGAAAAGCTGTTCCTCCCCACAAAGTTTCGGTAGGAGCAGTTCTTTTAAATAAAACGTTTGGCTCGCTAAAAAACTTATCAGTAAACACGTAAGCAACTCCGTCCAAAGTTGCCATTGGTACTACTGCTTGATAACCATTGAATCCTCCTGTGAAACCAATTTCATCATAACCAGTTGCAACGGAAGTAAAGCTGTAATCTCCTGTTGTGATATCAAAACTAATATCATACGTTCCAGCAGGTACAGGTATGTTAGACCCACCTTGAATACCTGTTCCCGAAGGAAACGCAGCATCACCCCAGTTAATTGCCCAGTCAGCATCTTGTCTAAACTTAACACCACCAGTTACGGTAATTGTGTAGGCAGTAAGCGTAAACGTTACGTTGTCAGAAGTATTCATCACCTCATCGGTAGACCAATTCGAGAAATCGCCAATCATACCAATGGATTGGGCGAAAGTTAGCGTTCCAAAAGTCA
>VGML01000299.1 GCA_016866415.1 Bacteroidota bacterium
GCGGTGTCAAACCACATTTAGATGCAGTATTCACAACCATCACTTTCTTTCCTTTCAATGAAGCGAAATCAAAATCATTTCCCTCTAAGTCTTTTACTTTAAATTGATGAATAGATTGTTTAGTTGTCATAGTAGCTGAGAATAAGATAACGGCAAGAGAAATAATTAATGCTTTGTTCATACTTGGTTTTTTTTAAGAAACAAAATAAAGAAAAATAAGTTCTTTAATGGAACATTTTTTGTCAATTTTCGAATAAATTTTATTGTGCTTCGACTGATTCTAATTTCCTTTATTTGTTTATTGTCAAATTTATTGATGGCGCAACTCAAGTACAGTGGTCAATGGCAGGGAATAATTGTGAAAAATGGAGCTGATTGGCAGGAAGGAAATCCCATCTATTTTGATTTTGAAATCATTAATAATTTGTTGGATGGAAAATGCAGGATGGAGAATTATTCCAAGGATCAATTTAGAATTTACAAGCTTGGCGGAAAACTGGATTCCAATCGCTATTTAAATATTGTTCAGAAAAGTAGTATCAAAGAATCTTCTAAATCTGCAGTTGCGTGTTTATTGAATTTCAACCTCAGCTATAATTTTACCACTGGTTATTTGGAAGGAACCTATGAGCCAAAATGCCCGTCGGAAAGTGGAAAGATTATTTTATTCAAATCAAAATTTGATTTTAATGATAAACAGGAACCTTTGCAAGATCATTCGTGGTTTGATCGCTTTGTAAACGATTTAAAAGAAGGTCTTTCCTCCCCGGAACAGCGACTTGTTGAACTTCGGAATTTTAAATTTGACCCGATTTATTTTGATTACGATAAACATGAGATAAAACCCGAATATCAAGATTATCTTCGGAAAATGATCAAGATGGTGAAAAGTCATTCCGACCTTCGAATCAAAATTACGGGCCATACCGATGCCGACGGTTCTGACAAATACAATGAAAAACTTTCTCAAAAACGTGCCAAAGCTCTCATTCGCTTTTTTGAAGAAAATGGATTGGAGAAATCACGCGTTGTGATTGATTTCAAAGGTGAAAAGCAGCCAGTGGATTCCAATAAAACACCCGAAGGTAAACAACGTAATCGAAGAGTGGATTTTACTTTTATTTAACAAATCAACATCTACTTGCGTATTACAAAGAAATAATTGTAAACGAGCATTTATCCAATTCTCAATTACATCTCTTTTAACAAATTTTTTAAAATTCACTTCTAATTATTCCTAATTTTGCATCGTCTCTAAGGGGTGCTCGAAAGGGCTGAGATTATACCCATTGAACCTGACTAGGATAATACCTGCGAAGGGAAGATGACAGTGCTAATTGATTATTAATCACCAAGAATTAGCCCCTTGTTCTTGTTTAAATTTTAACTAAAATGAAGACAAGAATTGTTTATTTAGCGACTTTTTTATCGTTTTTTGGCTCACTTTCAGCTCAAAAGAAATTAGAGGGAGAAGTGAAAGATAAGAGTAATCTCCCACTTTCTGGAGTTAAACTTGAAATCGAAAATACTGACCTCATCACAAAATCAGATGAAAATGGAAATTTCGTTTTTTCAAATATCCAGGCTAAGTCATGTGTGCTCATTGCAGAATTTCCGGGATTTTTAAAAGTTTCAATTCCGCTGAAAGAAAGTGATTTAGACAAAAAGCTGAAAATAACCCTAGAAAGCAATGCGAAATCACTGGAAGAAGTTCAGGTTTCCGCAACGAGAGTCGACCAACTTGCCACATCTTCGACCATTGTAAAATCTGTGAATCCGTTGGAAAGAAAGAACTTCGGCCAGGACATTCCAATTCTATTAGAGGCAACGCCATCTGTTGTTACAACTTCAGACGCAGGCGCCGGAGTTGGTTATACAGGAATACGAATCAGAGGAGTTGACGCATCACGAATTAATGTTACGATTAATGGAATTCCAGTAAACGATCCCGAATCTCACGATGTTTATTGGGTAAATATGCCTGATTTGGCTTCATCAATTGAAAATTTACAAATTCAACGCGGTGTGGGTTCGTCGACAAATGGTGCTGCTGCTTTTGGAGCCAGTTTAAATATCAAATCCCAAGACATTTCAAAAACGCCGTTTGCATCAATTGATAACGCTTACGGTTCATTCAATACGTGGAAAACAACCATCAAAGCAGGAACTGGATTGATTAACAACAAATTTTCATTGGAAACACGTCTTTCTAGAATTGTTTCTGATGGATACATCGATCGAGCTTCATCCAATTTGCGTTCCTATTATTTGGCAGGATCATATGTAGGGGAGAAATCAGTTTTGAAAGCAATTTTATTCAGCGGAAAGGAAATCACCTACCAATCTTGGTATGGAACACCCGAATCACGCGTAAACGGAGATGTTGCAGAAATGAATGCCTACGCAGACCGGAATTTCTTAACAGACGAAGAGCGCGCAAATTTGTTAAACTCAGGTCGAACCTATAATAATTACACCTATAAGAATCAAGAGGACAACTACCAACAAGATAATTTTCAATTG
>VGML01000300.1 GCA_016866415.1 Bacteroidota bacterium
TCAATGCACCTGTTCCATGGTAAGACCAACACGGTCCACACCAAGTTGCAGATACATCGATAACAACCATTTTTCCTTGATCAAGGTAATCGAATAAAGAATGTGAATTTCCATTGATATCAGTCAATGTGAAATTATTTACCACGGTTCCTACAGGTGTTTGAGCATTAAGCCCACCAATTCCTGCAAAAACAGCGATGCTAAGTAATATTTTTTTCATATTTAAAAGTTTAATGTGCGTAAATTTAACATAAAGTTTTAAGAATGCGAAAAAAGTTGGTTGTTTTTTCTGGGGCTGGAATGAGTGCTGAAAGTGGAATAAGTACTTTTCGGGATTCAGGCGGACTTTGGGAAAAATATGCGATTGAAGACGTTGCTACTCCAGAGGCCTGGCGAAGAAATCCAGATTTGGTTACTGATTTTTACAATCAGAGAAGAAAACAAATAATTGAAACAGAACCGAATGAAGCACACCGTATCATTGTCCAATTGGAAGAGAAATACGATGTGATAGTGATAACTCAAAATATTGATGATTTGCACGAGCGAGCCGGCTCAACTCATGTATTACATCTTCACGGCAATATTCGTTTCGCGAAATCATCGGGACCTAATCAAGAGATGGAGTATTTTCGAATAGATGGTTGGAAACTTGGCTCAGATGATTTTTGCCCGGATCGCTTTCGTTTACGTCCTCATGTTGTTTGGTTTGGAGAAGATGTTCCTATGTATGAAAAAGCAATCAAGGAGATTGAATCGGCCGAGATTTTTATTGTAATTGGCACTTCGTTGCAGGTATATCCTGCTGCAGGATTGATTCACTATGCTTCGGTAAATTCCGAAAAATGGATCATTGACCCAAATGCTGCCGAGTTTTCTGTTCCAAACTCATTTAAAAAATTAGATAAAAGCGCCTCAGAAGGGATGAAGTATCTATTAAATCGATGGATGAATTAATTATTTCTTTTTCGCTTGCTCTTTAATAAAAAGCTCAATTGCGCCTACCATGGATGGCGCTTTCGGGTGTGGCGCATGAACATCCAAGCGAAGGTTGTTTTTCATTACCGCATTTGCAGTAGTTGGGCCGAAAGCAGCAATTGCTGTATCATTTTGTTTGAAATCTGGAAAATTTTTAAAGAGCGACTCAATACCTCCTGGACTAAAAAACACAAGCATGTCGTAGTAAACATTTTCGAGATCCGACAAATCCGCTGCAACCGTTCTATACAAAATCACCTTGGTGAAAGGGAATCCATGTTGCTCAAGTGTAATTGGAATAATATCGCGTAAAATATCTGTGCAAGGTAAAAGGAATTTCTCCGTTTTGTGTTTTTTCATTACCTCTACCAAATCATCAATCGTTTGTTTCCCAAAGAAAATTTTTCGTTTGCGATAGGCGACATATTTCTGAAGGTAAAGCGCAACTGCTTCTGAAATACAAAAATATTTCATAGTGTCAGGTACTTCAAATCTAGTTTCTTCAGCAATGCGAAAAAAATGATCAACGGCAACCTTGGATGTTAGGATAATGGCGGTGTTTTCCGCTATATTAACACGTTGAGCTCGAAATTCTTTCGCATCGATTCCTTCAATCTTAATAAAAGGACGAAAATCGATTTTTAATTTATACTTTTCAGCCAAATCAAAATAAGGTGATTTATCTCCTTCGGGCTTTGGTTGAGAAACTAAAATTGTTTTAATTGCCAAGGCATCAAAAATTAAAATTCTAACATCACATCTTACTCTGTAAATACATCTGAATCAATTTATTCAGAATAAAAACAGGTAATATTTCGAAGGTGCAAAGATACAAAAAAATGTAATACCAACTGAATCCCCCAAAAAAAGCAAAAAGTACGCCTTTGAATATACGCATGAGCGACGATATAACTAAAATGCAAATAAAAATAAATACAAAGACTGTTTTAAACTTTAAGTTTAATAGCCATAAAAGTGAAAGAAGCAAGTAAAGAATTCCCGAAAAAAACCAAGTCTGTCTGGTAATGAGCGCACCGTTTTCAGAAATTCCCGCCTGACCAGAAAAAATACTAGCAATGCGAAAACCAACTTGTTGCAGGAGAATTAAAAACCCAACTAATAATATCCCTGAAATTGCAGCAAACGAATAGTTGTTTTTTTCAAAAAGCATCAAGAAAAAACACAGGGAAATAGAAATTATAAAGTTGATTACCAGAGCAATAATCGCACCTTGGCTAATTCGCATATTCTCATTAAATGATTTGTCTTGAGTCTTGAATTTGAAAAACCCAGAACTTATCGCTGTAAAAAAATTGGGATTATTAATTCGACCTGCTCCAACAATTGCACTACAAGCTAGAATTACAAACAACAAAATGCTAGTTAAATGTGTTTGTCTCTCTAAAAGTTCAAATTTCGACTGAAGCAACAAATGAGGTAGAATCATTTCGTTGCAAAATTAAATAAATAGTTAATTTTGGCGCTAAATTAATTGGGGGGATTCAAGTATTCTAAAATTTAATGTAATGAAAA
>VGML01000301.1 GCA_016866415.1 Bacteroidota bacterium
GAGTGATTATCTGTTTGTATTAAGTCGAAAAATTGCTATGGATTTAAAAGCTGAAGAACAACCTTGGCATCCACGTGTTTAAAATGTTGAAAAAAGATTTTATTAACTTTTCGATAAAAACGTGCTTTGAATAAAAATAATTTTACTTTTGCCGAAAATACGCATAAAAATTAGAAGCTATGTATTGGACCCTAGAACTTGCATCCTATTTAGAAGACGCCCCATGGCCAGCTACGAAAGAAGAGTTGATTGACTTTGCTATTCGAACAGGTGCCCCACTTGAAGTAGTTGAAAACCTTCAAGATTTGGAAGACGAAGGAGACATGTATGAAAGTATCGAAGAAATTTGGCCCGATTACCCTTCTCGCGAAGATTTCCTTTTCAACGAAGATGAATACTAATTTTAGTCTCGCTTCGGCGGGACTTTTTTTTCTCTTATGAATTTTTTAGGTCACCTTTATTTTTCCAACGACGATAAAGATTTAATGCTAGCAAATCTTTTTGGTGACTTCGTGAAAGGATCAAACTTCCATTATTTTTCAAGCAAAATAAGAGAAGGTATTGTTTTACATCGAGCAATTGATACGTTTATAGATCAACATAAAGATGTACTGGATTTAAAATTGATGTTATATCAAGATTTACCAAAAGTCGCAGGTGTCGCAGTTGATTTGTTTTTCGATCATTTATTGGCTAAAACTTGGCAGATGCATCATGTTCAAGAATATCAAACTTTTCTCAATGACTTTTATCATCATAATTCAGAAATCGAGAATGATTTAACTTCTGATTTTAAGCAATTTATTACAATTTTCAGGGAACGAAAATGGTTGGACCACTACCCTACTGTTTTCGGTTTAGCAAAATCCTGTGAAGGTGTATCAAAACGAATTTCATTTGAAAATAAATTAGCAGAAGCACCCGATACATTTTACAAACGAGAGAAAGAAATTGAAGCTGTTTTCCAACAATACATGGAGGATGCGAAAAATCATTTTTCAGTGATAAATTCAATTCATTGATGCAAAATCTACCTGCGAAATTCATTGATCGTATAAATCGTGAAAATCCAAATCACGAAATATTATTGAATGCGTTAGATTCTGAAAGTCCTATTAGCGTTCGATTAAATCCAACTAAACCAAAAGAGTTAAATCACCTTGAATTCGCTGAAAAGGTTCCCTGGTGTTCAACTGGATATTATCTAAAATCAAGACCGAAATTTACGTTGGATCCGCTTTTCCATGCTGGTTGCTATTATCCGCAAGAAGCTGGATCCATGTTCATTGAATCCGTTTTTAAGTCGCTTGGATTAGCTGATTCACCTGTAGTTTTGGATTTATGTGCGGCACCAGGTGGAAAAAGTACCTTGATAGCTGGACTATTGAATAACGAAGGAATCTTGGTAAGTAATGAAGTTATTCGTTCGCGTGCATACATCCTTGCTGAGAATGTAACGAAATCAGGCTATTCAAATTGCTTAGTTTCCAATAATGACCCAAAAGACTTTTCAGTTTTAAAAGGAAGTTTTGACGTGATTTTAATTGATGCTCCATGTTCCGGAGAAGGAATGTTTCGCAAGGATCTGAAATCGCGAGCAGAATGGAGTGAGGAAAATGCGAATATGTGCAGTGCGCGCCAAAAGAGAATCGTTACGGATGTTTGGGATTCACTGAAAGAAAATGGATACATCATTTATTCTACTTGCACATTCAATCCTGACGAAAATGAAAACAACATTGATTGGTTGTTAAACGAATTGGATTGTAAAATTATTGAAATTCCTTTGTTTGAAAATGTAGTTCCAGACTCAAAGAATTATGGAGTTTATTTTCAGCCCGGTTTCACGAAATCAGAAGGATTTTATTGCTGTGTTTTGCAAAAAAAAGAGAAATCTAAATTAAACTCAAAAAATAAGTTAGAAAATCTATCTATTTTAAAATCAATTGATAAATCAGTTTATTTGTAAATAATTCTTCAAATTTTATTTTTTGGAATGAGAGCGAAACCATTCACGGATCAACTGAAATAACGTTTAATTTTTATCGTCAGCATTTGAAGAAACTCAAATGGATGAAAACGGGAGTAAAAATTGGGGAAAACTCAAAGAAAGGATTTACCCCTGATATCGAATTAGCTTTAAATCCCAATTTAATAAACGATAAAAATACCATTCAATTAATTGAACAACAAGCTCTTAAATACTTACACGGAGACACCTTCGAATTAGACGCTCCTATTGGAATTCATTTGGTTTCTTACCAAAATCAGCCACTTGGCTTTATTAAGCACCTCGGAAATCGTTTCAACAATCTGTATCCAAAAGAGTGGAGAATCCGAATGGATTTGGGATTTTAGTTCTTCTCCTTAAAGAAATCGTCACTTATTCCTTTGTTAATTTTATAGTTAGTGAGTTTAATGGTAATTGTACCTTTTTGATCTTTATTCTTTTTTGCTTTCTCCTTTTCTTTTTCAGTCTTATTCAAATCGGCTGCAAC
>VGML01000302.1 GCA_016866415.1 Bacteroidota bacterium
ATTAGGTAAGTATGAACATGTTCTTTCAAATCCCGAAAGTTTATTTGTTTTGGATTTTCTATATGTTCAAAATCCGAGTAAAATTATGAGTCCAAAACGAATTTCATTTTTTTTGGAACGCATATTCACGATCAAAACTGGGCGATTTGTAAGCTTAGATATTTGGAATATAGACAAGAATAGTCTCATCGAATCAATTAAAAATCATGGTTACATTCGATTTATAGACTTAATAAAATTGGTCCATTTAAATTCAAAATTTTCACTAAAAAAAAATAATATTAGAACTATAATTGATAAAAATCCACCTTACACTTTACATGTGGAAAAGCTCATAAAATTGGATAAAAAATCAAAGTTCGTTGGCATTTACCGTTTTTATTTGGATAACATTATTTCTAGAAACAAATACAGACTAGACGCTTTAAATCACCCTTATTATCATGCTTTGACTTGGTGTAAATACAATGAGGAACTAATAAGACTTAAAAATAATTATGAGTTTAAAATTCATTTAGTTCAATATGAAAAATTTGTTGGGAATCCAGAAATGCATCTTTCTGAAATCCGTTCATTTTTGGGTATAAAAAACAATGAACAAACTACAGATAACTCAAACTTAGATGAGTTAATCAATGGTTTAAAAACCAAAAATGAGAAAGAACAATTTTTAGAAATGCACCAGAAAGCTTTTCAAGATATTAATAATAGTTCAATCGGTAAAACTGAAGCACCTTTTAATTCAAAGCAGATAAACGCAATCCATTGGATTTGTTCAACCACAAGTTCAAAGCTTGGTTATAATAAATTACCTCATTCAAAACCCAATATTGCAATTCAAACTCAGATAAAAATATTAAAACTAATTTTGTTTTTTGTGGAATTAAAACATCATCTTTTTTATAGATCGTCCCATAGAACTAGGAAATATTTAAAATTTCTGCTGAAGCCACATTCAATAATATTCAATAAATCTTAAGTTTATTTACCACTTTTACGGCACAAAATGCAAATGGAGTTAATGAGTATCCGATAAATTTTCGTACCGTTGCAGACAGTTTTGTAATGAACATCATTTGTTGTATCCTTTTTTGTAAAAAAAGAGAAGTTAAAACAGTTGAAAAAATCAGATTCTTTTTCGGCTTAAACTCTTCACGCAAAACATCTATTACCATTATGATTCTTCGTTTTTCACTTCGATTAAATGCTTCATGCTCATTCGCATCGGTAAATACCAACCATTTTCCTGCTTCCCAGGATCTTGTTTCCTCTTTAACTCGAAAACCACATTCAGGAAGTTGAGCTGGAATTTCCAAACCAAAATGGCAACGAAAAATTGCATTTGTATCACCGCAGTGTGGTAATATCTCACCCTGGGACTCAAGCTGATTGAAAGAAACGGATATTATTTCTGGATATCTATTCACCAATTCCATAGTCTTGGGAAAATCCGACTGATTCTTAAAGAATTCAATTGTCCACCAACGCAAAGAAATAGTCTTCCAAGTTGATTCAGTATTAACCATATGCCTGTTAAAATATTCCACAAGCTGATGAGACTCTAAAAATTGTTCAAGTTCTTTTTTTATTAACTGATAATTTAATTCAAAATCTTTAGCCCATCTATGATTTTTCGAGACAAAAAAAGATGGTTCATCATATGGATAACTATAATTGGGATCATACAAACTGAACCATAATTTCAAATTGCTCATGATTTTTAGACTGATTTTTAATTTGTAATGCTAAGTTACATTTTTCATTAATTATTTTTTACATTTGAAATAACGACAGAAAGACCATGTCTAAAAAAACAGATAAAAACCCGAATTTTTTCTATTCAACGTCAGATTTTCCGTTTCTCAGGAGTTTAGAGAATAATTTCTCTGCCATAAGATCAGAATTACAAAATTTGATTTCCGAAGGAGCCGAACAAAACTGGTTAAAGACCTTTCCAGATTACGTGGAATCAACCCAAGAAAAAGCATGGAAAGTCTTCACATTTTTATTCTTCGGAATGAAAAGCCCAAAGCATGCATCGCTTTGTCCAAAAACAGCTCAACTCATTTACGATATCCCTGAAATTATTTCTTGTGATTATTCCTACATGGCTCCTGATACACATATTTTACCTCACAAAGGCTATTCGAGAATGGTTTTGCGATGTCACTTACCCTTAATTATTCCGGATTTAGCGAAATGCGCGATTCGGGTTGGTGATGAAACGCATCATTGGGAAGAAGGTAAACTCGTTATTTTTGATGATTCGTTCGAACATGAAGCTTGGAATAAATCGGATAAACCACGCGTTGTGCTTATGTTTGATATTCCGAATCCAAATTGGGGCTATTCTGCAGATGAAATTTCTGCTTATAAAATCAATAACTTAGATGATCCGTTTTTACTTTCCTTTGCCAATAAGGATAAATGGAAACAATCCTTTAAAGACCGGGTATTGCCAATGGAGGAATTTTATT
>VGML01000303.1 GCA_016866415.1 Bacteroidota bacterium
CACGCGGGTGCAGCAGGTGGATTCATTGATGCAGATTATTTCCCGTTCTGCAGAGGAAGAATTTTTGAAGAAACAGAAACGGATTCAGGTCAATATGACTTTCCGATTGAAATAACTTGGACTAGCGGAGCTTCGATGCTTATTCGCTCAGATTTATTTCATGCTGTGGGTGGATTTGACGAGCATTTCTTCGCACACATGGAAGAAATTGATCTTTGCTTGAGATTGGCTAAAAAAGGATATAAATTCTCGTGTAATCCTGTGAGTAAAGTTTACCATTTAGGAGGAGGAACTTTACCTTACAATTCGGCGAATAAAGTGTATTTGAATTTTAGAAATAATTTATTTATGCTCGTGAAAAATCATCCTGGGATCTTGTTTCCAAAACTATTCAAGCGCATGGCACTCGACGGAATTGCAGCGTTTAAATTCTTGGCTGAAGGTAAATTATCATTCTTTTGGAAAGTCTTTCTTTCTCACATGCAACTGTACATTCATTTACCAAGGCTTTTAAAACAACGAGAAAACTTAAAATCATATAAACATAATTTTAAGTTTTATCATGGAAGTATTTTGTGGAGTTTCTTTGTCCAAAAAAACAAACGTTTTTCAAAGTTAAATTCAAGGAAATTTGAATTATAAATAGCATTTTCTATGAACAAGATTTTATTTGCTTTCGCCATATTAATAGTATTTTCGACCTTTGGTCAAAACGAAACCAACTATTGTAAATTTGTCAATCCATTTATTGGAACAGGAGGTCACGGGCATACATATCCAGGAGCTTCTGCCCCATTTGGTATGATTCAGATTTCACCAGATACGCGAAGAGACGATTGGGATGGTTGTTCTGGATACCACTATTCTGACTCAATTATTTATGGATTTAGTCAAACGCATTTAAGCGGAACTGGAGTTCCTGATTATTGTGATCTATTAATTGTTCCTCAGTCAGGAAAGGCAAAAGTTATTTCAAAGCTAGAAAATAAAGTGACCGGTTACGGATCGCGGTTTTCTCATTCAGATGAAAAAGCAAGTCCCGGGTATTACGAAGTTTATTTGAAGGACGAAAATGTAAAAGTCCGACTGACAGCAGGCAAAAGAAGTGGATTGCACGAATACACATTTTTAAATCAAAAAGGCAAAAGATATTTACTCTTAGATGCAGATCCAAGAGATAAAGTCATATCAGCAAACTTCAATGTAATTTCAAAAAATCAAATTTCTGGGCATCGAATTTCAAATGGCTGGGCGAAGGAACAACATTTCTACTTTTACATGGAAACCTCGGTTCCATTCCTAAAAAGTAAAAAGATTTTTACCAAAGGAAGACATAAGTTATTGCTTACATTTCCAAAAATACCGGAAAAAGTATTGGTAAAAATTGCTATCTCTGCTGTGGATGAAGAAGGTGCGAAAAACAACCTCTCAGAACTTAGTTTCTTGGATCAATACAAAGATAAACCGAATGATTTTTTTAAAAAATTCAAAGAAAAAAATCAAAAAATTTGGGAAGAGGAACTAAGTAAAATCCGAATTGAGAGTGTTGATGAAAATAAAAAACCAATCTTTTATACGGCTTTGTATCATTCATTTTTAGCACCAAATTTATTTTCGGATTCGGATGGGAGATATCGAGGAAGAGATAATCAGATTCACCAAACCTCAACCAATATAAATCAATATTCCGTTTTCTCACTCTGGGACACCTATCGTGGAACACATCCCCTGTTTACGCTTGTACAACAGAAAAAAACAAATGAATTTATTCAAACCTTTCTGAATCAATTTGATCAAGGTGGAGATTTGCCTGTTTGGGAGCTTGCTGGAAATGAAACCGAATGTATGATTGGTTATCACAGTGTATCAGTAATTGCGGACGCATACTTAAAAGGAATTCGAGATTTTGATTTGGAGAATGCACTAAAGGCTATGGTTGCAACTGCTAAATTCGATGAACTTGGCAAGAAACAATTTAGAGATCAAGGATTTATTAGCTCCAACGATGAACCAGAATCTGTTTCGAAAACGCTGGAGTATTCCTACGACGATTTTTGTATTTCCCAACTTGCAAAAGCCTTAGGTAAGGATAGTATTTATCAAGCGTTCAATAAAAGCAGTTTCAATTTTATAAACCTTTTCGACCCCTCAACAAAATTCATGAGAGCACGTCGCGGAGCACAGTGGTATGGACCTTTTGATCCTGCTGAAGTAAATTTTAACTACACCGAAGCAAATAGCTGGCAATATTCATTGTATGCTCCTCAGCACATCGAAACCTTATCCAATCTGATTGGTGGTAAAGATTCTCTTGAAAACTGGCTCGATCGACTTTTCACGAATAAGTCATCACTTGCAGGAAGAGAACAAGCAGATATCACAGGTTTAATAGGGCAATACGCGCACGGAAATGAACCTTCGCATCACATGGCATACTTGTATAATTATACAAATGCGCCACATAAAACT
>VGML01000304.1 GCA_016866415.1 Bacteroidota bacterium
AACCGAAAATGCAACCCAATCCGAGAAATGCGTAACTTGCTGTAATAATTGCTACGTGAATCATCAACCAATATGATTTCAAAACAGGAACAAGCGGTGTGATTTCAGGATCCAACAAGTTCATCTCTGAAACCATGATCATGAGTGCTGAAAGTATAGCTGCGCCCGCAACAACGACTTCATTTTTTCTTAGGAATGCCAATCCGGCCAAAACAGTCATCCAAGCAATATACACGAGAGCCTCATATCCATTGCTCCATGGCGCATGACCAGAAATATAGGATCTAAAACCAAGTCCGATTCCGTGATAAACGAAAAAGACAATCAATAAAAACAACAACGATTTTTGAATGATTTTCACTGTGCGACTTGGCTCACTTTTTTTGGTTCTGAATATTTGGGTGAAAAATAAAATCAATAGGGCAAATCCTAATGTTATGTATCCGCGGAATGCGTTTTTAAAAATCGTCATCTTGTTGTAACTGATTTCAACATTCACTTTCGTTTCACTTGGAACAACCTTTTTTCCAATTTTACGCTGGAAGGATTTGATTTTTTTCAGCAAATCACTCGCCTCACCAAACGAATTGTTTTTTGCTCCTTCATCCAATGCAGAAAGATACTTAAGTGTGGTGATAGATGAAACCGTATCTACTTGTATCAATTCCATGTTCATTGGAACATACCACGTGTTGTTTTTATCTCCTTTCTTCGGAATGATGCGCATGTAAGACCAAGCAAAAATCCCTTGAACAACTTCAAAACGTTCATTCAATTTAATCAGTTTTTTGTCAAATTCATCCCGTTTCGATTCAGGTTTTTGGTGCGCTGCTTTATATTCATTCAACCATTTAAATGCACCAGTTTGATCTGAAAGTTCTTTCGCACTAGCATGGCTTCCAAGTTTCAGACGTGATTGCAAATTACTTGAAATCTTAATCATTTTTTGCTCCATCCAATACTGCGGATACATGTGCATACTCATGACGGTCTGAACAGCATTATAATCTTTGTAGCGGTTTGCTTGATAGAATTTCCGAAGCAATTCATCACACAAGGTGTGCATCGGAACAATTCGTCCTTTGAAGTCCTGAACGAGCATCGAAGCTAATTCATCCGAATGTTCCTCGGACATTACACGATATATTCCTTTGGATGGATGATTATGATTTTTATGTTCTTCTGCAAATGTTTGATTCGAGAAGGAAAACAGGAAAAGAATAGCGATTGCTGCGGAATTAATTCCTTTCTTACGTTCGTTTAATTTCTTGATTTTTTCATTCAAATCTCGGAATCGACCAACAGGAGCAAACAGAGATAAAATCATTGCGATACTCATGAGCAAATATCCGACATAAGTCACATTCGTACCTAACTCATCATGGTTAACACTTAGACGTGTTCCCTCTTCATTTTGGGGTGTTGATGGATTGTCCAAGTCATAACTGGATTGAAAAAATCGGTATCCATCGTAGTCCATTACATTATTCATGAAAACTTTTTGATTCCGAGTGTATTTATTTCTCGGATCGTTAATAGTCAATTCACTTTCAAAAGAGGATGGAGACTCTGAACCAGGATATTTATCCAATCTGAAATCTCGGCAAAAAACATCAAATGGAATTGGCTTGCGAATGGATCCATACTCAAGTTGGTAAATTAATCCATTGAATTCAAATCGAGTTGGGGTTGGAATTTGTCCCATTCCTCCTTCTAAAACAACCTTTTTCGAAGATTTACCATCTGAAAGTTTCACCGTCAAATAATCCATTCCAACATTTTTCTTTCCTGAAGGCATCAATATTTTCTTAGCGTGATTGATCAGTCTTTTGAATACAAATTGTTGGTTGCCCGATTGATACAAGGTTGTTGTTTTAAACGTAACCCATTTATTTAAAGGAATTTCAGTAAACATTGAATCAGATGGCGAAATTCCAGATTGGCGTGCTTTCTGCATTTCAGCCATTGGTAAGTATCGAATCGGGACGTTGGTTTTAATTTCCATTGAATCTTTATTCTTTCGAACTTCAATTCCCGGCGTTTCTAATTTCTTTTCAAACGAAAGTGGAATTCCACCAACCATAAAAATCTCACCAGGGCCGACATAATTGGATTGCATGCCATCGGTTACCAAATCCAATACGGCCGTTTTAAAAGATGAGCGAATAACAAGTGAATCAATCATTTTAGATTGAAAATCAACTTGGGTAAGCGTAATTTTTCGCTTTTCAAAGGCAAATTCGTGTTCGAAACTATTGTCAGTGATTTCCGACATGTAATGTTTGTACCCTTCTGTTTTGTTTTTACCTGAGGTTGGATTTTCCACGTGAACTAACAGATGCGGGTCAGCAGTGTAAATGAAATTGGATGAGGTTCCTTCCTTGATAACCATCAAACCTTCAAAACTGATGTATCGAGTCACAGCAGATCCAATTATAATGATTAAAAAGGCAAGG
>VGML01000305.1 GCA_016866415.1 Bacteroidota bacterium
GATTATTTTTAATCTTATCTGCACTTTCTGACATTCCAAGGACACTCAAAAACTTGCAAAATTTCGCTATCTTTTTTTCGCGTTTCAACAGGTAAGCTTCACGATAATCTGGCGGCAATTCTGTAATTTCTGTCGGAGGAACCCATTTACCAAAGCATTTGGGCCAATCTGGACATCCCATACCGCTGCCAGAAATTCGAACAAAGCTACCTGCAAAAATCACAAGATATATAAGGACCAAAATGATCCAATTAAACTGAATAAATCGTCTTGAAAATTCCATACTCAAAATTAAACAATTTAAATGCGGTTTTGATTTCATATTTCACTGAATTTGGCGATGATTAAATTTCAAAGTCTTATCTTTGTTCTCTTATAAAAAAATATGAATTTAAACAGCCTCACAGCCATTTCGCCCGTAGATGGCAGGTACAATAACAAGACAAAAGAGCTTCGAAAATTCTTTTCTGAATTTGGTTTAATCAAATACCGTGTTCTTATTGAAATTCAATACTTTATAGATTTAACAAAACTACAAATAAAAGGTCTGGAAGATTTTCCGGAAAACCGATATGATGAATTAAGATCAATATACGAAAATTTCAATGAGACAGATGCTCTATGGATTAAAGAAACTGAAAAAGTTACTAATCACGATGTGAAAGCAGTAGAATATTTCTTAAAAGAAAAAATGATTCAATTGGAATTAAATGAATATGTTGAATTCATTCACTTTGGTTTAACCTCTCAAGACATCAACAACACTTCCGTTCCAATGTCACTTAAAGATGGTTTGAACAACGTTTACCATCCTCTTCTTGAGCAATTAATCAAGCAATTAAAATCTTTTCAAATTGAATGGATGGACGTTCCGATGCTTGCTAAGACTCACGGGCAACCTGCATCTCCAACAAGATTGGGAAAAGAGATTCAAGTATTTACCGAACGATTGGAAATTCAACTTGAACAGCTCAATAAAATAGAATTTTCAGCGAAATTTGGAGGTGCAACGGGAAATTTCAACGCTCATTTTGTTGCATACCCTGATGTAAATTGGATTGAATTCGCGAACAACTTTGTAAATCAAACCCTAGGATTAAAAAGAAGTCAAACCACAACCCAAATCGAACATTATGACAATTTAGCAGCTCTTTTTGATTCACTGAAGCGTATCAATACGGTCATTTTGGATTTAAATCGTGATATGTGGACCTACATTTCGATGGATTATTTCAAACAAAAGTTGAAAGAAGGCGAAATTGGATCTTCCGCTATGCCGCACAAAGTAAATCCGATAGACTTTGAAAATTCAGAAGGAAATATTGGAATTGCTAATGCTCTTTTTGAGCATTTATCGGCAAAACTACCCGTTTCTCGTCTTCAACGTGATTTAACCGACTCAACGGTTCTAAGAGCAATTGGTGTTCCCATTGCGCATACGGTAATTGCTTTTCAATCAACTTTAAACGGACTTAGCAAACTGTTGCTAAATCAACAAAAGTTAGAAGATGACTTGGAAAATAATTGGGCAGTCGTAGCGGAAGCAATTCAAACTATTTTGAGAAGAGAAGGATTTAAAAAACCCTATGAAGCACTTAAAGGATTGACGCGAAAAAATGAAAAAGTCACAAAGGAATCGGTTCACGAGTTCATTGATTCACTTTCAGTTGAACAATCCATAAAAAATGAGTTAAAACAAATCAGTCCATCCAATTATATGGGCATTCAATTGGTCAAGAAATGAGAAGTGGACTTTTAATCACGCTTTTTCTTTTAATTAACAGGTTTATTACGGCTCAAGAATTCCCCATTTCTTGGGGAACTTTGGAACGAAGTAATGGTTCTTTAATAGAAATTTTACCGCGAACAAACACTGACTTTTATACACTTCGTTGGAGTGGTGGAAGAACTTTTGGTTCATACCGTATTTCAAATCACGAGAATTTATCTTTTATTGAGAATCAACGAATAAAACAAGTAGCTGAAAGCGGTATCGCTAATTTTGAGAATGCCTATTATTTCGGGAAGAAACTTTACGTTTTTTTATCGGATCGAAAAGGCGGAGAAATGTGCTTATATTTCCAATTATATGATTCGGAACTAAAACCTTTAGGAAATTCAGAATTAATTGCGACATACAATAACAATCGCATGAATGCCAAGCCAAATTTTCAAATTCTTCAATCTTGGAACCGAGAGTATTTAGGTGTTGTGTGGGAAATACCCGGAAAACGAACAACAAGCGACATTTATGGTTACCAGGTTTTTGATAAATCAATGAATTCGATTCAATCCGGTGAATATATCATTCCTTTTGACGGAAATCTAACTACCATAAATGAGCACCACATTTCGAATCAAGGGGATTATTTTTTAAGTCTGACTGAACACTTGCGCCCTAATAATCGATTGAGTTTCCGA
>VGML01000306.1 GCA_016866415.1 Bacteroidota bacterium
GGCCATTTATCGTTAATTCACCTCCACTGTATGTGTATGAGAAAGCACCTCCTGTGTGAGGTGCAACTGGAGTACCACAACCATCAGGTGAAGCTCCTTGCCATGCCTCTAACCACGTACTACCATCCATGTAGTGAGTCATTGTACCATTAGCCTCAAATTTGATTGAATCGTCAAATAGACAAGCACGTGTTGTTACGTCAGCCGCACCATTTGACCACCAAGAGATATTTCCCTGATCTGGCCCAACACCCAATGAACCCGCTGCAGGGGCAAGTCGCCAGGTTCCTTCAATTTGCGCAAAGGTATTCAATGCTATAAATACCAAAGCTGATAAAAAGTAGTATTTTTTCATAGTTAATTAATTTTCAGTAAATATAGTAATTTTTACAATAAGTACAAAAATCAACTATTTTTTTACATTTTGAAGGAATATTCTCCTTTTTTAATTAAATCGATATAGCGTTTGTGGTCAAAGGAAAAAAGTTTAGCCGGACGATGTTTTACGTTTGTTTGCTTTTCGTCGTGGGATATAAGCGGGATATGTTTAATCTTTTTTCGGAAATTTGCTTTGTTTAACTCAGATTCAAATGCATATTCATACAATTGCTGAAGTTCGTGGAGTGTGAATTTCTCTGGTAAAAGATCAAAGCAAAGTGGCTCATTCGTTAATTTATTCTTCAATGTATCAAATGTTGAATTCAATATTTGATTATGATCAAATGCCAACTTACCAATTTCATGAACTGGCATCCATTTAACCTCATTTGCCCAAGAGGAGGCAACTGCATTTACTTCATCTATTTGGGTCAAGGCGAAATAGGCACATGTAATTACTCGTCCTTGTGGATGTCGATTGGGCTTTCCAAATGTTTGCGATTGGTGTAAAGTTATACTATCCAAATTAGTAAGGTCATGCAAGATTCTTTCTCCTGCCTCATCTAAATCTTCATCCGGATAAACTAAATCACCAGGTATTGCCCATGCACCGAGATACGGTTCCATATTCCTCTTTATCAACAGAAGATTTATTTGTCCGTTTTTGAATCCAAAAATTAGGCAGTCAAGCGAAAAGGAATAAGAGAAAAACTTGTCAAACTCAATTTTATATGTCATCTGTTCATTTGGTGAGAATTCATTATTTCCACCAAAATTATTGAAAAATGCGCACATAATCGACATACATTGTTTGAGGAAAGATTGTTGTAGCATCAGGACTACCAGGCCAGTTGCCACCAACAGCTACATTCATTATTAAGAAAAAGTTTTCTTGAAACTCACTTAATTCAGTAGGGGTAACATCTAATGTATTATACACCACATCATCTAACATCCATGTTATAGAATTTTGATTCCATACAATTGAAAATACATGGAATTCATCCGCAAATTTACCGCTACTTAGACTTTTACTATTTCCAAATTGGGCATGTGACCCGCTATTACTCCAATGGGCTGTACCATGAACGGTTCTGTCATTTAATCCCGAACCACCAATCAATTCCATAATATCAATTTCACCACAAGCTGGCCATCCAACGGTTGTAATATTATCTCCTAACATCCAGATAGCCGGCCAAATTCCTTTTCCGTATGGTAAAGCTGCTCGAACATCAATTCTTCCGTATTTCCAAGATTTTAAACCTTGAGTTTTAATTCGAGTTGAGGTATAATCTTGTGCGTTAAAACTCTCTGATTTGGCTGTTATTTGCAACAGCCCGTTTGATACTTGCACATTATCGTTCGTATAGTATTGCAACTCATTATTCCCCCAGCCACTACTTCCTGTTCCAATATCATAAGTCCAATCGGAGGAGAGCGTGGCGCCGTCAAATTCATCGTTCCAAACAAGCGACAAGCCCGGATAAGTCAACGGTGTGCTATATCCTACAGTTGGCGCCCCTGTAACTGCAGAATCAACATATATTATTACCTGATCTATTTTTTCAATAAAATCATATTGCGTAGTGTGAGCTCTTGTTTTAATAGTGTATGTCCCACTTTGACTAAACGTATAACTTGCCGTTCCTTGTTGAGATTCAATTCGAGTTGAATCACCATTTTCAAAAAAAGTAAACGAATAAAAGTTAGCGTTTTGCGCGGAAGCTTGTATGGAGGCATTTCCTGAGGCATGACTAATTGTTGTCTGTAAATTTGTAGGCAAGACCACATCAGGAGTTGTGTCTTTTTTCTTGCAAGCACTTATCGATACACAAAAAATTGCGAGTATACCTATTATGTTTAAAGTTGTTTTCATCTTATTCTGCTGAAAGTTTTAAGTACCACATCAGTCCTCCTGAATGGTGTTTGTATTGTAAACTCATTGTTGAGTCCGTAATGTCCAATATTCTATATTCATTTGCGCCAGTATAAAATCCCATAAATGAATTTGTAGACAATGAAATGGTTGTTTGATC
>VGML01000307.1 GCA_016866415.1 Bacteroidota bacterium
CCCCGATGTTTCGGCCCTAAAAGAAGTATTGGATCAAAATGAAAACATTGAATCAGAAAGCATCTTGATCAAAGATTGGAATAAGAATTTAGAGAAAACAGATTTAGTGGTGTGGCACGAACCTGGAGCCAATTTCGATGCAACTGTTCTTCAACTTTTACAAGAAAAACGTATTCCGATTTTGTATATTTTGGGTCCAAATACTGAATCGGCTGTTGTTTCTAAATTGAATTTGGGACTTTCAGGAATTAAGGGGAACAAAACGGATGACATTCAACCAACTCTTTCAACAGGATTCAATGATTTTGAAATATCGGAGAAAGTGGCGGAAGCACTTGATTTTTATCCGCCTTTAAAAAGTAAATTTGGAACTCTGAAAGTTGATGGAAATCCATTGGTATTATTGAATCAGCGAGTTGGACCAGTAAAAAAATCAGATCCCTTGTTGTTTTTTATAAACCGAAATAATTTAAAAACAGGTGTTCTATACGGCGAAGGCCTTTGGCGATGGAAACTAAACGATTTTATTCGATCTGGAAATCATGAAGCTTTCAGCGAATTATTTTCGAAAACCATGAACTTTTTGATGGTAAAACAACAAGAGGCTGGACTTCGTATTGAGTTCCCAAAACGTTTTTCGATTGAAGAAGAAATAATTGTTAATGCATCATTCTACAATTCAGCCTTGGAACCAATTACAAAACCAAAGATCGAATTAAAGCTAACCGATTCAAATGGTAAACTATTTAGATCTCAGTTTGGTGTAAGTGGAACAGGATACAAACTTTCAATGGGGAAGCTGAAAGCCGGAAAATACAAATGGGCAGCAGAAACAAAATTCAATGGGAAATCTTACAGAAAATCGGGAGTTTTTATTGTTGAAGACATTGAACTTGAAAAAGTAGAAACAGCAGCCAACCACGGGGTTCTCAAACAAGTAGCTAAACAATCTAATGGAAAGTTCTATCAATTAAAAAATTACCTACAACTGATAAACGACATCGAAAAACGAGGAGATATTACAACAATTAGCTTTGAAGAAACGGCTTTCAATAAATTTATTGATTACTTAGTGGTCATCATGCTACTCGTTACACTTCTTTCGAGTGAATGGTTTCTACGCAGGTATTTAGGGGGCTATTGAATTAATTGCGAGTTGTTAATTGCGAGCTGTCCTAACAAGTTAATCGCATTATCATTATTCCGTTCGCAATTCGTTCGAAATTAATCGTTATTCCGTTCGCAATTAAAATGTAACCAAAACAATTCCTGACATTATTCGAGTATATGATAAAACGGCTACCTAAATTTTGTTGTTATGAATGCAAAAGTGGTTTTCGTTTCTTTTTTTATTGTATCCCATAGTTATTTCTCTCAGGTTAAAGAACAAAGAGTTGTAAAAACAATTCATATAGATGCTCCAATATTAATAAGTATTGAACAAATAGCAGAAAAATCTGAAAATTATCAAACTTATTCCGAGAAGGACTATGTAATAAGTTTTTGTCAAGAATATGCACCTGAGTATGTATCATTAATTCAATCAAGTTACTCTTCCCCAAACAATTGGACAAGAACTGTCGGTGGTATAGTTCAACCAAATAATTTCAACCCACAAAATAGAGAGGAATTAATAGATGAATTTGAATCAATCATTCATGAAACAACACATCATAAGAATTCGTTCAATGGTTTTCTAATTGAGCCATCTACATATTTAGTTCTTTCGAACCAAGAAAGCCAAATCTCTAATAAATTTTTTAAATCAGATGTTATCGATAAGGTTGTAAGCGCGGAAGCACAGGAAAAACTATTCCGCTATAAAACATATGTTTCTAAACAATCTGGAGTCGGCGCAAATGTTGAAGGCATCGTTGGCCTTATGGATGAATATTCAGCCTATCAAAATGGGTGTTCAGCGACATTGATTGCATACGATAATGCATTAAAAAATAAAGACACGACATTGGCTATTACGTTTTTAAAATCTGCCATGGCGACACATTACGCCTATTATGAATTCAATATATTCATTGGGGCTTACGTGCAATATGCCCGACTTTACAACCCGGAAGTTTATAACCAAATTTTAAATTTAACTACGCTAAAAAAGGCTTACACTTTGAATACGCAACGATTTTTAAATTCATTACAAATTATAAAATCTGCACCTACCCGATTAAAAGGAAATTATCAATCGGTAAAATACACTGCCGACTATTACAATAAAACGTATGTGGATTTCGCAAAGGAGTATATGAAAATTTTTGATTCAGAATTACAAACACTGAAATCAAATCTTTAGTTGCTTTTTGTCTACAAAATCTACCTTATGAAAATTAAAATTGATAAGGTCATTAAGTCTAGAATTGCATGCAAGAGTAAAATGTAACTCAATGAATTAGTTGGCTTTTGA
>VGML01000308.1 GCA_016866415.1 Bacteroidota bacterium
ATCCGTTTGGTTTTATGTCTTTGGTGCGTCGTTCAATTAGCTTCTTCATGGGACTTCGAAAACCATTTTTCAGAACTGGAGGAATTGCCAACCAACGAATTATGGTTCACAAATCATGTGCTTTAGCTGCGCAAACATTCATGTTGTCAATAGCTGCAGAAGGATTTCATTCTTGTCCGATGGAAGGATTTGACGAAAAACGAGTTAGAAATGCATTGAAACTGCCTCGAGGAGCTGAAATCAATATGATTATTTCTGTCGGAAAAGGAACCGAAGAAGGAGTTTGGGGTCCGCGTTTTAGAGTTCCGAATGAAGAGGTGATTTTTGAGTATTAGGGTTGAGTTGAGAATTGTGAACGTGGTAGTTGCGAATTGATAATGAGGTGAGAGTTAAAAAATTTTATTTTATTCAAAACCCAATTAAAATAGTTATTAATAATCACTTGAACATTTTCCCTAAAATTTTCAAGGCATAAAAAGGAATGAACACTAAAAAAACGCCCAACAAGTTGTATTTTATATCTTTCGGGTCAAAGTTTCCGTGAATTCGCTTTTCCAAAATAAAATTTGAAGCACTCTGCATTAATTCAATCATAACACCAAAGAAAACCAATCCAAATAGAATAACTAGGTGTCTTTTTGGAAAAAGAATCAACAAGAAAATAGAGGCGCAAAAATAAAAGGCAGCATGCAATTCAAAACCAACTCCTCGAAATGCAGTTGGGAGCTTAATCATAAATCCGATAAAACTGCAAATGATTAAAAATACCAATAACGAAATTCTGTTGTTTTCTGACATGAGGTTTGTTAATTATCAAATTTATAATAAAAAAACATCAATAATAACCTCTTTCTCATATACCAGGCATTTTACTTTTTCAAAATCATATTTTATTTGGACAAAATACCTAGGAAATTTACATTTTTTTCAATTATTATATGATTTTATCTTTCAAATAAGCACAAATACATTCAATAATATGTTTATCAGCTAAATTCGCAGTATGGAATTAAAACAAATTTCTCTCGATCTAATAAATCGCATGAACAAAAATACGTTGATGGAACAATTAGGTATTGAATGTATCGATTTAGGCAAGGACTATGTAGTTTCTCGAATGCCCGTCGATAATCGAACGCATCAACCAATGGGGTTATTGCATGGTGGAGCAAGTGCAGCATTGATTGAAAGTATTGGCTCAATGGGCTCTACGCTACTTATCGATTTGGAAAAACAACAACCAGTAGGACTTGAAATTAACTGCAATCACGTCGGAGGAATTAAATCTGGATTTGTAATTGCGACAGGTAAAGTAATACATGCTGGAACAAGAACGCATCTTTGGCAAGTTGATGTTCGAGAAGAAGGAACTGATCGCCTAATTTGCACTGGAAGATTGACGGTCATGATAATCGATAAAAAGAATTAAAATGCTCATTTATCGTTTACCTGGAAAAAAGATTGTACAAAAATCCGGACGTTTTATTCCCATCGAGGGATCGCTTAAAGAAGGATTTATTGTCGGTGATTTCGAAGGAGAACAAAAATTTCTTTACGAAGAAGGTTCTACATCAAGTTCACTTTATTTAAAAAGAGAAAAGCCGTATCTTATAGAAAAACAAGATTATCTGAGACAAGGAAATATGTTGATTTCGACAATCAAAAATTTAGGAATTCAAAAAACAGTTTTATCTCGGGTGAAAGAAGTTGATTTTGACGAATCTAAAAGCCTTGATTTATTCCATTTATTGGAACAAAACTACCCCGAAGCTTTTGTTTATTTGCTTAGTGATTCAAACCTTGGGACATGGATTGGTGCAACGCCTGAAGTTTTACTTCGTAAAATAAACCAAAATGGATTCACAATTTCCCTTGCAGGCACAAAAAAATCAACAGATACTGAACTTTGGAACATTAAGGAAAAGAGAGAACAAGCTTATGTGACCGAATTTATTGAGGAAGAATTAAAATCGTTGCATGTTAATCAAATTGAAAAATCCGAAAACTACGAATATTTTGCTGGGCCGGTAAAACACTTACGAACAGATTTCAGTTTTACGTTCAATGACCAGTCAATTGAAGATGTAATAAAAGCGCTCCATCCTACGCCCGCAGTTTGTGGTTTACCTCAAAATTTATCCCTGGAAGTCATTCGTCAGATTGAACCTCATAACAGAGAATTTTATGCTGGATTCATTGGTGAAATTGACAATCAAAATGCGGCCATTTATGTAAACTTGCGTTGTTGCCAAATTCTATCAGGTAAAATTTACTTATATCTTGGAGGTGGTTACACGGTTGATTCAAATCCTGAAATGGAATGGCAAGAGACCGAAAATAAAAGCAGAACCATACTCGACCTGATTCAAAAATTGTAATTTTACCACATGCTTTCAAGCGATAAAGTT
>VGML01000309.1 GCA_016866415.1 Bacteroidota bacterium
CAATATCAAGCAATTAGATTAACATGTCTACTCCCCAACGCCTTGCAGAAACTTAAATTACGCGTGTCTGGAATATGGGATAGGATCAGAACTCACTGAAATGCTCAAATCAGGTAAAATAAATGCGGAAGTCGCTGAACAATTTTAAAGTCTCAGTTGTAATTTTAATAACAACACAACCCTGACAAAAAGAGAAGGGATGAGCTTTCCTTCTAAGCGTGGAAGAAGTCCAAAGGCAAAAGCAGTTCAAGTTGAAAAAGAAATATTAGTAACGAAAGAATCTCAGAAAATTGCCACCAAAGTGAAAATTGAGAATTATAATTTTATCATCAATGGGGTAGTGGTAACCGTTTCTGGAAAAGCTAAAAACGTTCATATTGGCCAGGAATCCATGGATGTAAATTTTTAATTGATGCTTAACCTAAAAATTCGCTTTTTTCTTGTTTTGTTTATTTTTGTTGGATCCCTATCCTGCATCAAGAACCTCACCAAACTAAACATCGTTTACCAAAACGATTTTAACAGATCCAGCCTGCGTAATATTGTAACCTTCGATTATTATGGTGCTACAAAAGATAAAATATTTTTTTTCAATGGAAGCAAGGTGCTTGGGCCATTTAACAACGCAGGAGCTGATTTCAACATCAGCGATATCCCAGAACATAATATTCTAGAAGTATCCTTTGATCTGTACACGCATGATAACTGGGAGGGCAACAAACCAACACAAAATGGCATACCGGATTTATTTGTGATGAAATACGATGGCAATCCAAGATTTTTTACTTCTTTTTCAAGCAACACGCAATACAAACAATCCTATCCTGAATGGTTTCCACAAGGATCTAACCCGGCATTGGGAAATTCAATACAAAATGATTTGCCGGGACGATGTGCATGGAAAGACAGAAAAAATGGAACAGCGATATATAAAATCGTAAAACAATTTCCGCACACAAATAAGACCTTTCAGCTAACGTTGAGCGATGCACTTCAGCCATTTCAATCTGAATGTGAAAAATCATGGTCAATCGATAACCTGACGATTACTGCAATTACCTACCATTAAGTACCTCTTTTGTCTCAAAAAACTTTAAAGTCCATCTGGAATAATTTTTTTAATCTTGGTATTATCCAGGCTGCAGTCATGTTGATGCAACTTCTGGCAATCCCTTTGATTACAAAGAAATATGGACTCGCTACATTTGGTGAAGTTGCATTGGCATCCAGCATCGGACCCTTCCTCGCCAACCTGGTCAACTACGGTACCAACCTATCAGACGTAAAAGATGTCTCCATCCACCGAAATGATAAAGTAAAACTTTCATTTATATTCAGTGAAATCTTTTGGTTACGATTAATTGTATTCCTAACAATTACAACAACTATAACCATTACAACAATTACAACAAAAAGTGAGTATTTGATTCTTTGGCTCTCCATCCTACCTTTAATCGCCTCCGAAATCTTCAATCCCCTCTACTTCCTCATTGGCATCGAAAAGATTCAATGGATCAGCTGGGGTAACATCATCGCCAGAGCATTGAGTCTAGGGCTGATATTCTCTTTCAATCTTGATCAGTTTGTTTCTGTCTATTTAAACTTGATGCTTTCAGTCCCATTATTCATCTTGTATTCAATCTTATTTTTTATTATCATCAGAAAATTCGATTTGAATATTTCTTCAAGGCCATTCTTTCAGTTGAGAGAAAAACTAAAGAGAAATTTCTATGTTACTTTCAACGGAAGTTCAGTGATTTTGCAGCAAAGTATTTTTATGTATGTTGCAGCTGGAACAGTCAACCCTTCAACTTTGGGGGCATACGGCATTATTAATAAATTGTTGGGTACAGTCAGGCAAATTGTCTCTAACTTTTCCTCTGCCATTTATCCCGAAGCAGCACAACTCTTTCATGATAGCAGATCCAAATGGAAGGTGTTTAGAAAGAAAATTCAAGTTGGGTATATTTTATTCTTTTTAATTGTTGCACTTTTCACTTTCAAGTTTGCGAATATAGGCTCAATGCTATTTACTTATAAAGAAGATCCAACCACCATATTGTTTTTCCGCTATTTTAGCTTGGTGCCACTTGCATTGGCCTTGAATGCCAACAATGTATTAGAACTGCACCTTGAAAAACAGTACAAAAAAATGTTTGACATTTCTCTGCTTACTATATTGTCTTCTGGCATGATTTCAATTTTGCTTACAAGATATTTTCACGAATCTGTAATCGGACTATATCCATTGATCATTGAATCTACTTGTTTGGTTATTTATACCCTATTTCTTCGTTTCAACAAGTCAAAATCCCATGAATAGAACTGCCATCATACTCCTTAACTGGAACAGTTACAAGCATACCGCCAATT
>VGML01000310.1 GCA_016866415.1 Bacteroidota bacterium
CGCATTAATTTAATCGAATTTGAGCGTCCATCATTAGAAATCCCACCGGACAAAGCAATTACCTCCAATAAAGAAGTATTAACATTATTTAAGTAAACGACTTGAGCTGAACCTCTTCCGGGAAATACAATTACACGCTGATTGGTGACGCGAATTTGAACAAAGGGTTCCTTGTAGGTTTTTGATAAAATGGATGTTAAGGTATCTTCGAGTTGGATAACGGTAAGGCCAGATACTTTGAATGAGCCAACCAATGGAATCTCGGAGGTTCCATCTTGACGCACTAAGTAATCTTGGATCATATTTCCATTTTGTTGCACCACTCCTTGCCCATCGAGACCCTTTACTCCGGATAAACCAGCAATAATCTTTTCTCCGTTATTAGTACTGAACAAAAAGCTAAATCGATCCCCCGGTCCTATTTTATAATCTTCACTTGGTAGTAGGGGTAAACTGTCGTAAGCGAAGTTTTCACCTTTCGGAATTTGAAATAAGGCATTAGAATTGATGATTTGACATGAAGAAATTAGCCATAATAAGCCGATAATAACCCCAATAAGTTTAAACGTTTTATTCGAATGTATAACCTTTTTCACTAAGTTTGTTTTTGTAAAAAATTTCAACGTCTTTTACTAAACGTTGGTAACCAAATTTATTTTCTACGAAAGACCATCCATTTTGTGACATTTTTTGTCGAATATTTTCATCTTCCACTAATTCTAGGAGTTTATCCGTGTAATTTTCAAGATTATTAGGTGGACAAATGTACCCTGTATTTCCGTCTTCAACAATATCCCTAACGCCTCCTACATCCGTGCTTAAAACTGCAACATTACAAGCTTGTGCTTCTATTAAACTGACAGGTGTTCCTTCGTTATGGGAGGTGAGACAGATGATGTCCATTCCAGGATTGAATGAAGAAATATCTTTTATCCAAGAAGTAAATAAAATGGGAGCAGTAGGGCACAAAACTTCCATTTTTTGTTGAATTCTATCTCGTTCTTCGCCGTCACCGACAATGAATACTTTTATTTTTTTTGTCGTTCTTGCTTGCAGATTGGCAATAACATCAATGAAAAACGAATGATTTTTCACAGGAGATAAGCGCCCAATAATCGCTATTGCCACTTCATCATCATGAATTTTAAATTCTAGTCTCGTTTTCGCTCGTTTTGCTTGTTGGTCTAATTGAAATTTTTGCAAATCAAACCCGAGAGGAATCACCGTTGTTTTATTTTCTGGCGCGATTCGGTACTGCTCGCAAAGTTCTTTTTTCTGAAGTGCAGATATGGCAATTATACCATTTGTTTTTGCCGCAAGTCGACGTTCTATTAATTTAAAGATTTGTGTTTTAAAGCTTCCGAAATAGGAGTGAAACACATGCCCGTGAAAGGTGTGTACGATAACGGGTACCTTACAGTCGATGGCAGCTTTTCGTCCTAATGCGCCCGCCTTGGAAGCATGCGTATGAACGATATCTGGATTAAATTCTCTAATTATCTCTTTAATTTTTTTCAATGCTTTTCTGTCACTAAAAAAGTTAGGTTGCCTTTTTAATTCAGGAATCAGCAAAGGTTCTAAACCATAACTACGCGGAATGTGAAGCGAATCAGATTCTCCTTCCTTAGGTAATCCTCCAATAAGCAAGGTTTCAAAGTCGTTGGATAAAAACTTTGACAAAAAGGTAGCATTATAAGTAGGTCCACCGATATTGAAACGGTTAATGATTCTTAACACCTTAATTTTTCGACGCTGCATTCGACTACGGTATAATTATTGAGTTTTTAATAGTTCACTATTCATAACTCATTTGTTTTAATTCTCGTTAAGAACAAATTTTAAGTGAACTTAGACGGTATGAAAACAATGCAAAATTACATTTTATTTCTGTTCTTTTTGATGCTAAATGCCAATATTGAAGCACAAAATTCAATACAGCAGGCCTTAACGAACTTTGTGAAGGACCCTGTTAACAGAAGTGCCGCAATTTCGTTTCAAGTAATCAATTTGGAAAACGGCAAAGAAATCGCAGCATATCAGCCTAATTTGGCAATTACCAGTGCATCTACCACTAAATTGTTCTCAACTGCAGCAGCTTTTGAGCTGTTAGGAGCTCAGCACAGACCTAGCACGCGTATTTACATCGATGGAAAAATCAATGAGGATGGTATTTTAAAGGGGAATTTATATATTCGAGGTGGAGGCGATGTAAGTCTTGGAAGTAAATACTTCTACGATCAGGGAAAGGAGCTTGATTTTCTGACTTCTTGGGTGGATTCACTCAAAAAACTCGGTGTAAAATTCATCGAAGGATCATTAATTGCTGATGGTTCTGAATTTGGATATGCAGGTGTACCGGATGGTTGGGATTGG
>VGML01000311.1 GCA_016866415.1 Bacteroidota bacterium
TTCTTCCACCTTGTCTTTGGAGCTTCGTCGCCACCAATATGAATATATTCTCCTGGAAATAAATTGATTACTTCATTAAGAATATCTTGTAAGAATAAAATTGATTCCTCTTTTGAACAAAAAATATCATCAAACACACCCCACAAGCCTTCAACACCTTGTTGTTTCCCTGTGCACGATAACTCCGGATAAGCAGCAAGAGCCGCTCTCGCGTGACCAGGCATTTCAATTTCCGGAACAATGGTGATGTATCGGTTAGCGGCGTATTGAACTAAATCTTTAATCTGTTCTTGCGTGTAAAATCCTCCGTAGCCTTTATGTTCATAAGTTCGCGGATGAGTTGAATAATGATTCTCGACAGTGCTGTCTCGCCAAGCGCCAATTTCATTCAACTTTGGATATTTCTTGATTTCAATTCTCCATCCTTGGTCGTCTGTTAAGTGCCAATGAAAGTTGCTGAATTTGTAGATAGCCATTAAATCGATGTAACGCTTCACTTCTTCAACTGTGAAAAAATGACGTGCTACATCCAAATGCAACCCGCGCCATTGAAAGTTGGGAAAATCCTTTACAAAACACTTGTTGATTTGAAAATCTTGGCCATTTTGCTGAATCAACTGCATCAATGAATGAATCGCATAGTAACACGAACGTTCGGAGGAATAGGAAATAGTTACTTTATCACCAACATTGATGGAATAAGAGTCTTCAATAACATTTTTGAGTTTTCGAAATACGAATAGAGGTTGTTCATTCGAAGTGCTGAAATCTAAATTATGATAAGTATTCCCAAGTTCTTTGAGCTGATTGAAATTGTTCTGACTCAAATTGGTTGTTTCAACAGTAATTGTTTTTGGAATATTGATGAATTCATTTGTAGTTTGAAATGTAACAGGGGTTGGTAAAATTGGACAAAGTTTTTCTTGCCCAAATGATTGGAAAATTAAACAAAGCAGCGCAAACAGAAAAATCGATTTTTTCATTTTAAACTGTTTACAATGATACTTATAAAATGGGAATATATTCAAATAAATTGTTCAATTACCTTACTTCGTTTCGTTATCTTTGCCAAAAGAATTTGAATGAAAGTTTACAACACCATCCTTGAAACCATTGGTAATACTCCTTTAGTTCGCATCAACAAGTTGGCAGCTGATGTTCCTGCTCAAGTTTTCGCTAAAGTGGAAACGACCAATCCAGGAAATTCTGTTAAGGATCGAATGGCGGTAAAAATGATTGAAGATGCTGAAAAAGCTGGGTTATTGAAACCGGGAGGAACTGTAATAGAAGGAACTTCTGGAAATACGGGGATGGGTTTGGCTTTAGCTTGTATAATTAAAGGATATAAGTTGATTTGTGTTTTGAACGACAAGCAGTCCAAGGAAAAAATGGACATTCTTCGTGCCGTTGGCGCTGAGGTTGTAGTTTGTCCGACTGCGGTGGAGCCAACTGACCCAAGATCCTATTATTCTGTTTCACGAAGATTGGCAACTGAAATTCCAAATTCTTGGTATGTAAATCAGTATGATAACCTTTCAAATCGTCAGGCTCATTATGAGCAAACTGGTCCTGAGATTTGGGAGCAGACTGAAGGAAAAGTTACACATTTTGTTGTTGGCGTAGGAACAGGAGGAACGATTTCGGGAGTGGGTAAATACTTAAAAGAAAAAAATCCAAAAATTAAAATTTGGGGAATCGATACCTATGGTTCAGTGTTCAAAAAGTATAAAGAAACTGGAATTTTTGATGAAAATGAGATTTATCCATACATTACTGAGGGTATAGGTGAGGATATTTTGCCTGCGAATGTAGACTTTGATGTAATCGACTTATTTGAAAAAGTAACGGATAAAGACGCTGCTGTTTACACAAGAAGATTAGCTCGGGAAGAAGGTGTTTTTGTTGGAAACTCAGCAGGAGCTGCGATTAAAGGTGTTATTCAATTAAAAGATCAATTGACACCTGACGACATTGTTGTAGTTCTTTTTCACGATCACGGAAGTCGTTACGTTGGTAAAATTTTTAATGATGAATGGATGAAGGAACGAGGTTTCCTAGAAGAAAATATCATTACAGCGGGAGATTTGGTTGCAAAACATGCTGACAAACCCCTGGTTTCACTTTACGCAGAAGAACTTGTATCTCATGCCATTGCCAAAATGCGAAACTTCGGAATTTCTCAGATTCCTGTTATGAAAGATAACAAATTTGTTGGATCTATTGATGATAGTCACGTTTATCAGTTACTAGTGGATGAACCTCATTTGCGCGATGCACCAATTTCCTCGATAATGAATCCAGCATTTCCAGTTGTTAAAACGAATACTCCAATTGAGGACGTTTGTAAGTTAATTAACAAACAAACACACTC
>VGML01000312.1 GCA_016866415.1 Bacteroidota bacterium
TCGTACCAAATCAACAGTCTTTTTAACGGACGAGGTAATCCCAATTTACATCTATTCCAACTAGGTCTAAGCATATCTCTTTTCTAATGTTTATCGATACACACGCGCATTTGTATTCAGAAGAATTTGAAACGGATTTGGATGAAACAATTTTTCGTGCTCGGCAAAGCAAGGTTAATTACATTTTACTCCCAAACATAGATTTAGCGAGTATGGATACTATGCTTGCTCTCAGTCAAAAGTTTGCCAATTGCATTCCGATGATGGGGTTACATCCTGGTTATGTAAAAGAAGACTGGGTAAATCAATTGAGTTTTATTGAGCAAAAGCTTTTTGAATCTCCTGAAAAATATTGTGCTGTGGGTGAAATTGGAATGGATTTATATTGGGATACCACTTTTTGCGAGGGACAGAAAATCGTTTTTCGCAAGCAAATTCAGTGGGCAAAAGACTTGAAACTTCCGATTGCAATTCATTGTCGAGATGCTTTTGATGAAATTTTTGAAATTTTGGATCAGGAAAATTCAAAAGAATTATCGGGTGTTTTTCATTGTTTCACCGGTAACATAGATCAAGCGAAACACATTTTGAATTATGGCGGATTTAAGCTCGGAATCGGTGGTGTTGTTACTTACAAGAAATCAGAATTACCCGAAGTAATTCAACAAATTGATTTGAATCACCTCGTTTTGGAAACAGACGCACCTTATCTTCCACCAGTTCCATATCGCGGAAAACGCAATGAGTCATCCTACATTCCTTTAATTGCGGAAAAACTAGCAGAAATTTATAATTGCTCTAATTCAGAAATTGCTGAGAAAACAACTCAAAATGCCATACATTTGTTCCAACTAAAGAAATTTGGCGTAAAATGAGCACTCCGAAAATTTTAATTATATACACTGGTGGGACAATTGGAATGATCAAGGATCAGCGAACCGGAGAGCTTCGCAGTTTTAATTTCGAATACATTTACGACCACGTCCCAGAATTGGAACGGTTCAATTTTGAACTGAAAAGTATCAGTATTTCAAAACCAATCGACTCATCTGAAATCACACTTTGTCATTGGACCGATTTAGTAGAAATCATTGAAACTAATTATGCAAATTATAATGGATTTGTAATTCTCCACGGATCCGATACGATGTCATTTACAGCGTCAGCATTGAGCTTTATGCTGCAAGGATTAACAAAACCAATCATATTAACAGGATCTCAATTACCAATTGGAACAATCAGGACAGACGGAAAAGAGAACTTAATTACTGCTGTTGAAATAGCTGGAGCACGAGATGAAAATGGAGAGGCCATCGTTCAAGAAGTTGCAGTCTATTTCGAATACTCATTATATCGTGGAAATCGTTGTTCCAAGGTTTCTGCGAATCAATTTGAAGCGTTTCAATCACCAAATTACCCTGAATTAGCGGTTGCAGGTGTAAACATTGATTTTGCGAAAGATCGTCTTTTTCGAACGAAATCACCTCAATTAACGATTCAGAAAAAACTATCCAATCGAGTTGGTTTGGTGAAATTGTATCCTGGAATTCCAATTGAGTCGTATGCGCAACTTTTTGATTACGTTAAGATTAAGGCTATAGTTCTAGAGACTTTTGGAGCCGGAAATGCACCGAGTGATTCAAGCTTACAAGGTTTAATAACTCATTTCATTTCAGCTGGAGGAATAGTTTTAAATGTCACGCAATGTAGTTCGGGTTCCGTAAAACAAGGAGCTTATGTAACAAGTTCCTTCTTTGAGCGCGTCGGAGTCATCAGTGGTAAAGATATGACTACGGAAGCAGCTTTAACCAAAATGCAATATTTATTGGGAAGAGGATTTTGCGCAACTGAGTTAAAAAATCAACTTCAAGTTTCAATGGTTGGTGAAATGAGTTAGCATAAGTATCACCTAAATGCCTCAAAAAATCCTATCTTTGAATAAATACCTATTTTATGGACGAAAAAGAATTAATCGAACTTTCTGACGAAATTATTGATGCCTTGACAAAACTTGCAATGGGAGCAAAACCTGGTTTTTTATCCGGAAGTATTTATAAGAATTTAGCGACTCACGCTAAGTTTTTAGAAATGAAAGAATTGTATTGTAATCTCTTAACTGAATTTGATGGGGGTTATTCCGAGCCTTCAAAATTGAAAAAATTGACGGATTTTCGATTTAGTTTGATTGAACTTTATCAAAGCTAATAAGCCTTAATCTTCCGAAATGGCTCAATCCTTTGGAAAGGAATATAAACTGTGCAGTCGCATACTAATTGACAAACTTTTTCAAGAAGGTAAACGATTGCGTTTTGATCCGTTTTCATTGGTGTATCTAACTGGAAAACAGGATTTTAAAACCCCTTTTC
>VGML01000313.1 GCA_016866415.1 Bacteroidota bacterium
ATTTTATTGCCTATTCGCTTCTCAGTTTGAATTTTGGTTTGGTGATAAAGAAGCTAAAAACCTATTTTTTTTGCTTACCCATACTCATTGGATATGGGTTGATGTTAGAGTATTGTCAAGGTTTTGTCCCAGGTAGACAACCCTCTTGGCTTGATGCCTTGTCGAACTCAATAGGAGTCAGCATCGGTTTTATACTACACCTTTTATTGTCTTTGAAGAAAAAAGTTTAGAAAACGAAACTATTTGCTGTCGATACTTTCCTCGTCTTCTTTCGATTTTTCCTTTTCGAAAAAGTCCACATTGAATGTAACACCTACTTTAAAAGGAAATACATCAACAGTTTTGTTATTCTTGAATAGTGAGTTCAATTGATAAGAAGCGTAAACTCCAATCCAACCATAGCCTGCTCTCACTGTTGCATCTAATGTAACTGGATTCAGATTGTATTTCGAACGAACAACTGTTTGAAATCGATCACCATTTTCATATTTACCTTTTCTGGTCGTGCTAGAACCAAGGCGCAATCCTCCAACAACACCTGCGGCCACATAGAAACTTTTCTTTTGTTTTGCTTTCGTTGAGAATTCAAGCAAAAGAGGAACCGTTAAATAAGTGGCAGTTAACCCATTATTTCGATAAGATTGAAGCGTGTCTTTCACTGCAAAAACTGTATCTTGATCGTGATAAAGCAGATAATTATCCTTAAATCCAACGGTCGAAAAGGCTAATCCTAAACCGGTTGTAAGTCCAAAATATTGCTTTGCAATTGGCAACTTGTATTCTAAAATATTCAAATTAACCGAGCTAGATTTACCAATATTATTTTCCCAATATGGGTTATTTTCAAAAGTAGAATTAAAACCGTTACTCATTAAAATCAAGGATCCAATATCGAATCCTGCCCAATGTGCGTCATAACGTTTTGTGATTTCATCTGACTCAGATACTTTTAATTCGGAATCATTTACTTGAGAAATCACAAAATTTGATGCTAAAACCAAAGAAAAAAGGATGCTAAAAGTTCTTTTCATAAATGTAATTTTACCGAAGGTAACGAATTTACTTAAAGTTTAATCAAAACCCTTCCCATAAAATTCCTTCCTGCTTGAGGATAGTAAAAGTTTTCAGTTGTGGTTTGTCCTCCATAAATGTATGAGAAGGTATATCCATTGTTCGAATACATCGCATTGAACATATTGTTAACCTGTAATCCAAACGTTATTTCCTTGAAAAACAAATCATTAATTGTGTATGAAACAATAAGATTTGAGAAGGTAAACGGATTGATGCTTCTATTAACATTGGATGTATTGTCCAAAAACTGGCGTCCAACATATTTTGTCATCCAATCAATTGAAAGTCCCGATATTGGAATGTATGTAAATCCACCATTCGCGACAATATTTGGTGAGAAAGCTAAATCGGTGTTGGTATGCGAAATTAATTGCTGTTGGTAATACGGTTCGTTATCCAAATATTCATCAACATACTCATCGAACTGTTTGATTTTATTCTGGCTCAAGGAAATCGACGCATTCAATCGAAGTCCTTTGATGATCTTATAATTTCCATTTACCTCGATTCCGGCACGGTAACTATCTGCGACATTCGTTCGCGTGTAACCACCTACGTCATTGATTTTTCCAGTTAGTGCCAACTGATTGGCGTAATCCATCCAATAGACATTTGTTGATAGAGCCAATTTTTCTCGGGTGAAGTTATAACCAACTTCCAAATCGCGCATCGTTTCATGTTTTGGTCGACTTGATGGTGTGCTTTCGCGGAAATCTCTTCTTACTGGTTCTCTGTTCGCAATACCATAACTAGCAAAAAATGAGTGATTTGAATTCAATTGATAACTCGCTGATACTTTCGGATTGAAAAAATCAAAGGAAACTTGTTGTTCAACGTTTTTAATTTCTCCGCTGACTTCGTCAAATCCAAGGAAGGAATAATCAATGTGGCGGTATTGAAGATCACCTGAAAAAAGAAATTTACCGGTCCGATAAGCTCCTTTCAGGTAATTATTGAATTCTGTTTTTTGCCCTTCTTCATCGTAATATCGATCACCTAATTCTGAATCGGATGCATTTCGAGCCCAAATCACCTCTCCAAAATGTCGTCCAAAATATGTATTCGCAGATCCTCCAAACGATAAATTAATTTTTGATTTGCTATAAGACAATGAGTAAACGGTTCCAATAAAATCATTGTCTAACCAACGACGACGAATTAAGTCTGTCGATGTAACTGTATCTCCTCCAATTAAGACCGGACTAATGTTATAATTTGACAACGATTGATCTACTTTATATTCCTCGTAATAACCTCGACCGTACGTATAATGTCCAGCTACATTTAA
>VGML01000314.1 GCA_016866415.1 Bacteroidota bacterium
CTTTGGCAATTTCCTCTTTGCGAATAACAAGCATTTCAGGAGAATTTATTAGAATCGTTTCCGTCGAATCATAATTTATTGATTTATCAGGCAACAAAATTGTTGGACCCATAAATTCAAACGCATAGCCAATGTTATTCTCTAGAATGGGACTTTTGCGAACAATATGAAATAAATAAGCTCGAATTTCAGGGGATAATCGATCAGCTTGAGAAAATCCAAATTGTTTAACTAATAAAAACAATATAAACAGCCAATGAAATCTCATTAATAAACCTTCACATTTTATTTTTTGAAGATATAAAAAAAACCGCTCTATTGGGAGCGGTTACAATTAAATTTTGAATCTAATCAGTTGAACTTGATTTTTTACTTGACTTCGCTTTCTTAATGCTAACGATTAGTTCTTCTTTTCCATCTTCATAATCTAATTGAATGGTGTCTCCTTCAATAACATTTGCCTTAATAATTTCCTCAGCAAGTGGATCTTCAATGAACTTTTGAATCGCTCTTTTCAATGGTCTTGCACCAAATTTTTCATCATGACCCTTATCAACAATAAAATCTTTTGCTTTTTCTGTCAATTCAACTTGATAACCGAGGCTATAAATGCGATCGTATAACTTACTTAATTCGATGTCGATAATTTGAAGGATTTCATTCTTGCCAAGCGATTTGAACATAATCATATCATCAACTCGATTCAAGAATTCAGGAGAAAATGCCTTACGAAGTGCATTCTGAATGACAGCTTTCGCATTGTCATCTCGAGAATCTGATTGAGCTTTCGTTCCGAATCCAACACCTGTTCCAAAATCTGCTAGTTGTCGAGCTCCGATATTCGATGTCATGATCAAAATCGTATTCTTAAAATCAATTTTTCTTCCTAATCCATCTGTCATGTGCCCATCATCTAAAACTTGTAATAAAAGATTGAATACATCTGGATGGGCCTTTTCAATTTCGTCTAATAGAATAATAGAGTAGGGTTTTCTACGAACTTTTTCTGTTAATTGTCCACCTTCCTCATAACCAACATATCCCGGAGGAGCTCCAACCAATCGAGAGATGGAAAATTTCTCCATATATTCAGACATGTCAATTCGAATCAAAGCGTCTTCTGAGTCAAATAAGAATTTCGCCAAAACTTTCGCTAATTGAGTTTTACCAACACCCGTTGGGCCTAGGAAAAAGAAGGAACCGATTGGCTTGTTCGGATCTTTCAACCCGGCTCTGTTACGTTGAATGGCCTTTACAACCTTTTCAACTGCCTCATTTTGACCAATCACTTTTCCACGGATGGATTCAGCCATTTTAACCAACTTACCAGTTTCAGATTCAGAAACTTTAGTAACGGGGATACCACACATCATTGAAACCACTTCGGCAACGTGTTCTTCAGTTACAATAACTTTATTGTTCTTGGAGTCTTCTTCCCAACGTTTTTTTGCATCTTCTAATTGCTCTTGAAGCTTTCGCTCTGTATCGCGCAATTCAGCAGCCCTCTCGTATTGTTGCGAACGAATTACTTCAGCTTTTTGCTCTTTCAAAGCTTCAACCTGAGCTTCGATGTCAACTATTTCTTTCGGAACATTAATATTTGTAATATGAACACGTGAACCAACTTCATCCAATGCATCAATTGCCTTATCTGGTAAATGACGATCGGTGATGTAACGTTCAGTTAATTTAACGCAAGCAGCAACTGCTTCCTTTGTATAAACAACTGAGTGATGATCCTCATAACGTTCTTTGATGTTATTCAAAATTTGAATTGTTTCATCTATCGAAGTAGGTTCAATAATTACTTTCTGGAAGCGACGTTCCAAAGCACCATCCTTCTCAATATATTGACGGTATTCATCCAATGTTGTAGCTCCAATTGCTTGAAGCTCACCTCTTGCCAATGCTGGTTTAAACATATTCGAAGCATCTAACGAACCACTAGCACCACCTGCACCAATAATTGTATGGATTTCGTCAATGAAAAGAATGATATCTGAATTTTTTTCAATTTCCTGCATCACAGCTTTCATTCGCTCTTCAAATTGACCCCGGTATTTTGTACCAGCTACAAGTGATGCTAAATCCAACGAAATGATTCGTTTATTAAATAGGACACGTGAAACTTTTCGTTGAACAATTCGAAGTGCTAAACCTTCAGCGATTGCACTCTTTCCAACACCTGGTTCTCCGATTAAAATCGGATTATTTTTCTTTCTTCGTGATAAAATCTGACTTACACGTTCAATTTCTTTTTCTCGACCAACGATTGGATCAAGTCGACCAACTTCGGCCATTTTCGTTAAATCCCTTCCAAAATTATCAAGAACTGGTGTTTTTGACTTTGGGTCAGTAG
>VGML01000315.1 GCA_016866415.1 Bacteroidota bacterium
GTCATCTTTCAAATCGGTTGTTTTATTTCTTATCAGTTCTTCTAAATAAAAAATCAGGTCTTTATGGTCATTCGAAGGATATTTTTTCGATAATTCAAAAAGTTTTGTTGTATTTGAAATTTCATTAATATGTTTCTTTACATCATGATGGAACAAGCTGAAAAGACCAAGTTCAATCTTATTTATTTCCATCTGAAGCGAATTGATTTTTTAACAGCAATAATAATATACTTACAATTGCCCCTAAAATGAAAAGTATGTAACCTCTCAAATTTACACCTTGCATGGTTCCTCCAATAGATAAGAATGCTTGGACGGCAATTAGAGAAAATCCCATAGCGGAAAGCTCATTAATTAGGTTGTTCTGCTTTACTTTTTGTCTAACTAGCCATATAAACCAACCAATTTTATAATAAAGGTATAGGAATAATCCAAGTCCAACCAACCCTGCTCCTCCCAACATATTCATATAATCTACATGAAGCATACGTTTATGACCATTAAAATCTTTTTTTAAAAATAAATCAAATCCGAAAAAGAGTCTGGCAGCCCCTTCCTCCAAAGCATCTTCTACAGTAAATTTGACCTCCAGCATTCTGCCTTCAGATTCACTTTCTTGAAGTTGATTATACGTCATCGAAACTCTTTCCTGTCGAGATTGAAAACGTTTTTCAATTATTGGGAAATAAAATGGAGAAGTTGAAATTATAATAACAAGAGCAATGGGTAAAAACTGGATTACCCTTGATTTGAACGGAGTAAAAACTACATATGTTAAGAAACCAAACATCATTGCTAAGATTGCAGACCGTTTCATTCCAAGAATTACAATCAAAATGCCGATTAATAAAAAGATTGTTGCGAAAAGTTGCCATCGTCTGTTCGTTTCTATTCTTAGAAAAGTTGGAATTGTCAGAATAAAAACGACCATTGCTTTTGTCATGTTTACACCTGTTTCTCCAAATAAGACAGAGTCATCCATGTATGAACCTTTACCAATTCCAGTGAGATTAGAAAATAAAAAATATAATTCTTGTAAAAGCAATGTAATTACAATAACACGAAACAATAAATTCAGTTTTTCGATGGTATTAAATGTTTGAAAGCTTACAATAAACAAAAGACTGGTAATTATTACCTTATTATAGATATATAAGGAAGTCATCAGTTCGCTCGAAAACCAACACAGAACAAATAGATAGAGAACAAATATTATAGTTGGTGTAGTGATCGAATGTATTCTGTAAATCTTAAACATATACCAAAATAAAAATAGAGTTAGAACAATTCCTCTAATTACTCCTGGATTAAATGTTCCTGGGAAAAATGGTGTAGCTAAAGAAGATACCACATTGAAAATGGGTATAATCAATATCAAAATAAAAAGAGTTCCATATCTTCTCAAATTATTCATCAATCGTTTTTTGTGTTTATCTCCAGTAGATTCTTAACGAGAAAATCATTAGATTTCAAGTAGTAATATACAGCCTCAATATCGGTTCTATATTCTGGGTTAATCCAATCAGAAGGTAGTTCCCAAAATTCATATTGTTGATGATTTAACTTATGAATATGTTTTAAGTTGAAAACACCTGTCGAATAAAACGTTATAAAACTATTTGGCGTTTTGTTTGATTCGATTAGGTGTAAAAATTCTACAGGGAAGTTCAAATTAAGAACATTCCAATTTTTTGGGATATAATCTCTATTTGTTGAGCGATGTGTAAGATAATAACATTTCATACCCTTAATTGAGTAAAAATTAAAAATATTATCAATTGAATTAATATAATTTTTTTCGCTTATAACATTATTAAAAACGAGAGGTTGTCCCAAAAAATAGATGCAATTTGTTAGAAATGGTTCGTAATTAATTTTAGAAATAGATTCTAGTTGATGTTTTTGAATATCAATTTTAGTTGAATGAAAGTTAAAAGTTGTGTAAAAAGAAAGTTTTAAATTCTCATCAATTGAAGAGTCTTGTTGCTCAAGTTTACGAAGAATATTTATAGTAGAAAAACCATCGTCAAGGAAGAAAATTTGATTCTTATATTTTTTTAAGTATTTTGAATATTTATGATTGTAGTTACCCCAAAAAAGTGTCGAATTTGATTTTGTTATTTTTTTGAATAGTAGAAGAAAAAAAATCTTATTATATATTTCAAATAGAAACGATTTTACCTTGCTTTTGATATTTTTATTGCTGCCAACCAAGGGAAATTGAATCGAGGCCCATTGCTTTTCATCAATGATATTATTAAACTGCTTTAAACTCCTATTATAATCCGACAAAACGATTAAGTGTTTTTCTTCGAATGCAAACCGATCATCCAAAGAGGCTTGAAGCGCGTAAAGATA
>VGML01000316.1 GCA_016866415.1 Bacteroidota bacterium
ATTTGAATCTAGTTTTTCTTTTAAACTTGTTTCCAATAATTCATTCATTTTCCCTTTCGTTCTTGGGTGTATGGGTAAAATGATTTTTAAACCACTTTTCTTTTGAATATGCACAAGGGATTTAAATACGGTATTCAAGTTTTGAGGAATATCCGTATTGGAATCTCGATGAATGGTGCAAAGAATAAAGTCATTTCCTTCCAAACCTATATTCTGAAGAATGGTTGATTTTTGGCTTGAAACGGAAGAAAAATAGAGACTATTGTCGTACATAATATCTCCACACAAATAAACGTTTGGTTTGTCAATTGTAGCTTGCGGCTTTATTTCAAGTGAAAATCCTTCCTTTTCGAGGTTTGAAATTCCTGTTTTAGTTGGAGAAAAAAGTAATGTCGACATATGATCCGCTGAAATTCGATTGATTTCTTCCGGCATCGACTTGTTGTAGCTTCGAAGTCCAGCTTCAATATGAACTATCGGAATATGAATTTTCGCTGCTGCAATAGCACCGGCAATTGTGGAATTAGTATCGCCATAAATAACAACGGCATTTGGTCTTTCATCAAGAAAGATTTTTTCCAACCCTTCTATCATTTTCGCCGTTTGAGCTCCATGGGAACCGCTTCCGACATTCAAATTGTAATTCGGTTTTGGAATTTCCATTTCCTCGAAGAATACACTTGACATGTTCTCATCATAATGCTGCCCGGTATGAACGATTATTTCTTCTATCTTATCCGAAAATGAGTTTCTAATTGCTCGACTTAGCGCAGATGATTTTATAATTTGCGGTCTTGCACCTATGATTGTAATGATTCGTTTTTTTGTCATATTGAAAGGAGGCCTTCATCGGCGAAGCTAAGATAGCCATTATCAGTGAAAATGAGGTGATCCAAAAGATGTAAATCAATGTATTTCCCAAAATCTCGTATCGATTTTGTGAGTTGTATATCCGAATGACTTGCTTTTTTATTTCCACTGGGGTGATTATGCGCTAGAATAAATGCCGCTGCATGGCATTCCAAAGCGAGTTGGAAAATCACCTTTCCATCAGCTATTGTGCTCGTCATTCCGCCTTTTGAAACTTGTTTTGTTTGAATAATTTCATTGGCTTGATTTAAAAAAATAACGTAAAATTCCTCGTGCTTCAAATCGCTCAGATAAGGTTTTAAATGTTGATAAACCATTTCTGAGTTTTCAAGCTTTTTGCGATTAGAATTTGAAGCGCCCTCCCTCCTTCTTCCAAGCTCTAATGCTGCTAGAATATTGACTGCCTTTGCTTGACCGATGCCGTTAAATTTCAATAATTGTTTCAAGTTTGCTTTGGAGAAATCCGCGAGGTTATTTTCAAAACTTGACAAAATTTCACGAGCAAGTTCAACAGCGCTTTTTCGACGTGTTCCTGAACCAATGATAATCGCTAATAATTCAGCGTCTGAAAGTATTGTTTTCCCTTTTAAAATGAGCTTTTCACGGGGGCGATCATCTTCCGCCCAACATTTTATTGTTTGTGTTTCCATATACTTTAAGTTAATCAAATTCTTTCGATTATTGATTCTTTTAAATGATTTTTTTCTTCTTTCTTGGGTTTCAAAAAAGGTTTTAATACATTTGTTTTATGTCTAAAAAGAATAAAAACTTCGTTAATGTGATCTATTCCACAAACCCAAATTTTCAATACCAAGAGGAACAAGAAGAAAATCAGGAAACACTACCAAAACAGCAACAAAAATTGTACGTTTCTCTGGATAAAAAACAACGTGCAGGCAAAGAGGTTACCTTGATTGAAGGATTCATCGGTGCTGAGGAGGATTTAAAAGAATTGGGGAAAATGTTAAAAAGCAAATGCGGAGTTGGTGGCTCAGTAAAAGACGGCGAAATTCTTATTCAAGGCAGTTTCAGGGATAAAGTTTTTGATTTATTGGTAAAGGAAGGGTATTCCCAAACGAAGAAAAAAGGAGGGTAATTTCTATTCTTTCATTCGAACCGGCTCGACTTGGATATGAACATCCGCAATGCCAGGAAGTTTGTTCATTAAATGGTCTTTGAGTCGGTGGGCGATTTCATGTTCATTAAAAACACTAAGCGATCCCTGAACCTCGATTTATAAATCAACGATGTAAACCATTCCAGCTTTTCGAACAAGGCACTTTTCAGTTTTCGTAGATTCATTTAGATTTTCTTCAGTCGATTACCTCACCAAATTTACGTGACCATAAAGACGCTTAAGTGCTTTACTCGAATTTTCAACATATGCGATTTCCCAACTGTAAGTCCCTTGCATACAAGGTTTTCCTTCATGCAACCCATCCCATGCATCTTGAATGTTCGCAGTTTG
>VGML01000317.1 GCA_016866415.1 Bacteroidota bacterium
AATAGGATAGGAGGGCACAGGTGTGCTTTGAATAGAGTCCAAAATTTTAGGAGAATTGAGCAATCGTGTCGCCGGTTCAATTTCGCGCTGTCCCTTTCCAATGACCGTTATTTGATCTGGCTGTGCCAAAACATTGGTCAAGCAGAAAAGACATACAATAAAGAGTATTTTGTTAGTCATTTATCTCAATTCTTTTTTGGTTTTCTTCCTCCTCTTTTTCCTGAGGATTTTTCAGCTGCATTAATTCATCCCAAAGTTCATTTGCTTCGGCAAGAATACCATCAGTTTCATTAGGATAATGATCTATCACAGATTTGAGTGTCTGCTCTGCCTGGAAGAGTTCGTCGTTAATCATTTGAATGCGCACCTGTAACACGAGGCCTTTTGCTACCCAGAAATTATAACTTGGCTTCATTTTCAGTAAAGCTTTTATTTCTGCATCCGCTTGTGGGTAGAGCGCCTGCTTGTAATACATCTCGGCAAGTGTAAATTTCGCTTCTGAACCCATGGCCGTAGTGGTATTTTTTACTAACCATTCCAATGATGGCTTGGCTAATTCGTAGTTGGAAAGCTTGTAATTAGAAATCCCCTTGGCGTATTCGGCTTCTGTGCGCTGTTGATTATTTATTCCAACAGTTTCTAATACTGCTTTAGAAGCTTGAGCGGATTTTGCATAGTTTTCTGTTAAGAAAGCACAGCGCATGACTCCTATTTTTCCGCTTAGAATCTCAGAAGGTTTAGAGGCAATCTGGTCAAGTTTTTCGTAATATTTTAACCCTTTTGTGTAGTCTTTTAGGCCATAAAAATAATTAGCTGTTCTCCACGCTGCCACTTCTGAAAATTCAGTTGTTGGTGTTTCAAGGAACAGTTCGAAATAACCGATAGCGCGGGTAGTATCTTTGGTTTTGTACAAACAATTCCCAAGAAAGTAATAGCTTTCATTAACAAATCGACCGGTAGGAAATTTTTTCAGGTACGCTTCAAACTTAGGAATGGCATCTTCATAAAAGTTAGATTTGTAGGCCTCAATGGCAGGAGTGTAGTAGATATTTTCTTTTTCATCTGCAGAAATGTTTGCACAAGGGTAACGGTCTGCAATTTCTGTTGCTTCTTCTACTTTGTTTTGAGATGTATAAACCTCCACTAATCCGTTGACGGCATTCGCACACACATCTCTTAACTTTCCGTTTCCGTAATCGTTGAGGATTTGCAAGAATTCAGTCTCAGCGCTTTTATAATTTCCTTCTTTAAAATAAATATCTGCGATGGCTAATTTTACATCCACTACAAACTGATTTGTTGGGTAATCGTAAATAAACTCTTTAAATACTTTAAGCGCATTCGAATATTCTTTAATTGACATGTAAGCCCATCCTAAATCATAGCGACCGCGCATGAGGTATTTGGAAGAACCATAACCTTTAATTAATCTATTTAAAGCATCGATTTTCTCAGCGACTTGTCCGTTGTAACCATAAGCTTTAGAAACGTAATACAAAGCCTTGTCGTTATAGTCGGTGTTCATTTTAAACGCTTCGTTATAATATTGAATTGCTAATAAATTGTCGTCTTTTTGTTCCCGAACATAATAGCAATCCGCAACTCTAAAACACGCGTCTATTTTCTTTGCCTCATCTTTTGGATTTGATTGCAAATACATCCTAAACGATTCGATGGCTTTATCAAGGTCATTTTTTTTCAAATACCCATAGCCAATATTGTAGTAAGCATCTGACTTCTCCGGAAGAGCGTTCGATGCAGGAGACGCCATGAATTCTCTATAAGTGGAAATTGCAAGGTCAGTAATTGCAAGGTCAGTTTGTCCAATCCGCAGTTGTGCATCGGCAGACCAATATTTAGAAAGCGCTACCATTTGCGGGTCAATTGGATACTTGTCAACAAGCTTAAAAGTCTTTACGGCTTCAGAAAAGAGTTGTTTTTCAAATTGATCTACCCCGTAATTAAAAGCTACTGTTTGATACACTTTTTTGAGTTTAGCATCGAGATTTGGCAACCTAGAAATTGACTCTAAAGCCTTTGCGTAATTGGAAGTATTGGTGTAAACGTTTACTAAATATTGATAAACATCTTTTTTTCTACTAGAATTTGGATACTTCGTCAGAAATGTCTCGAATGCACGAACAGATTCGTCGTAAGGATTTATGTCAGATTTGAAAGATAATACCGCAAAATTATAGAGGGCATCTTCTTGAACATCTTTCATGTACGTCATTTGTGAAGCTCGCTCAAACGCTGATCTTGCAGGTAAAATTTTCTCTTGATTTAAGTAACATTCTCCATTCT
>VGML01000318.1 GCA_016866415.1 Bacteroidota bacterium
AAAAAACAAAACGACTAAATTTACTGATCCTCGAACAAAGTTAGGAATTGTATTTGCCGCAGTAGATCGAATGTTTGTACCAAATTGCTCAGCTGCTATTGTAACAAAAATAGCCCAGTAGCCAGTTGATGCGCCTAGTAAAAAACAATAGAAATAATAAGTTTCTAAACTTATATTCTTCGAGCCAAACAGAAAAAGAGAAGTTACGACAATGGTCATAGTAAGAAATATCATTACCACTTTTCTTCGACTTTTCAGCATTTGACTTAATAACCCAGCTACCAAATCTCCAACTGATAATCCGATATACGAATACATCAAGGCATAACCATTTTTTACGTTTTTCAATCCGAGCAATGGACCGAAGTTATCCTCGGAATTCATAATGATTAAACCGATAACAAACCAAATTGGAATGCCAATTACGATGCATTGCATATACTTGATTAAATTCGATTTTTTAAAGAAAATCAGTTTTAAGTCACCACGTTTGATTCCATCTTCATTCATTTGATGAAACATACCTGATTCTAACGTGCCCATTCGAATCAATAATAGCAAAAGACCAAGCACCCCACCAACAATGTATGCAATTTGCCAATTTACCATGGAAACTCCAAATACAGATTTTACAAATATCCCCAAAGAATCTCCATTTTCTTGAACGATTTTCGCAAGCACTGCTCCCAATGCCCCAAAGCAAACTATAATCATCGTTCCGTAACCTCTTTTTTCCTTTGGCATCAATTCAGTAACTAAGGTAATTCCTGCGCCTAATTCTCCTGCTAAGCCAATTCCAGCGATAATTCGAATTACACAATAGCTTGGAATATCTGTTACAAAAGCGTTTGCAATGTTCGCTAGTGAGTATAATAAAATGGAACCAAAAAGAACTTTAACTCGTCCTTTTTTGTCACCTAAAACCCCCCAAAGTAATCCACCAATGAACATTCCAATCATCTGAAGATTAAAAAGCATCTTGCCGGTTGCGCTTCTAGCTGCATCGGACGCCTCTGGCAAAATTGTCTTGATACTATCGGTTTTAACAACGCCGAACAGAACCAAATCATATATGTCTACAAAATATCCTAGTGAAGCAACAATGACCAAGATTAAAGACTTTCGATTAAAAACTGTATTTTCCATTTACTTCGAAATTAAGTAAATTTATTTTTCTTCCATAAAAAATCTAAGAGCACATTTTTCTGAACTATTACAGAAAGATTTGTTTCTTTGTAGAAAGCTAACTTTTAGAATTATGGATATTCAAATCGATGACCAGCCTCAAGCAAAAAAACCTTGGTATCGTTTACTTTATGTTCAAGTAATTTTCGCAATTGTCATCGGAGTTATTCTTGGTCATTTTTGGCCTGAGCATTCTCAATCATTGAAATTATTGGGTGATGGATTCATCGCTTTAGTAAAAATGATAATTGCACCTGTTATTTTCATTACTGTTTCTACTGGACTCGCTTCAATGAATAATTTGAATACCGTAGGTCGAGTTACTGGAAAGGCTATGCTTTATTTCATTACGTTTTCGACTTTAGCTTTGGTCGTGGGAATGGTGGTGGCTAATTTGGTTCAACCTGGACACGGAATGAATATTGATCCAGCTTCGATAGATCCAAAAACGATTAAAGATTATGTCAATGCAACCAAGGAACACACGCTTACCAATTTTATATTAGATATAATTCCGACCTCTTTGATGAGTTCGTTGACAGGTGATCGAATTCTTCAAGTACTTTTTGTGGCAATTATATTTGGGATCGGATTATCGATGACACAAGAAAAAAGCAAACCCGTAATCGATTTCCTTAATGCTTTGGCTCATCCGATATTTAAAATTGTTGAAATTATTATGAAAATGGCACCAGTTGGAGCTTTTGGAGCAATGGCTTTTACGGTTGGCAAATACGGTTTGGCAGTTCTTTGGAATTTGATCGGGTTGGTAGGAACATTTTATGTAACTGCGTTATTATTTATTGTTGTTATCCTTGGTTTAGTTGCAGCATATAACAAATTCAATATTTTCAAACTTTTGAGATATATTAAAGATGAACTTTTCTTGGTTCTAGCAACAAGTTCGTCAGAATCAGCTTTACCTAATTTAATGCGAAAATTGGAGAAACTTGGTTGTTCAAAGCAAGTAGTCGGATTGGTTGTTCCTACAGGCTATTCATTTAATTTGGATGGCACAAACATTTACATGACTTTGGCAGCTTTATTCATTGCACAAGCATGTAATTTCCCACTTTCATTAAATGAACAAATTCTAATTCTATTAATA
>VGML01000319.1 GCA_016866415.1 Bacteroidota bacterium
TTTGTCATGGTATAATATTTGACGTCAAATTTACGAACTCTGAAATGAAATTTGTATTTTGGCAGTCAATATGAGAGCAATCGACCTAATAACAGATGAAATTCCTCCGCTAATTCACACAGATACAGGTGAAAAGGCAATTAATTGGATGGATGAATTTAAGGTTTCTCACCTTCCAGTTTTGAAAAACGGAAATTTTGTTGGTGTGGTCTCCGAATCTGATATTTTAGATCATTTGGATCTCAATGCAACGCTAGATGGTTTATTCGTGCATCTTCCCCGCCCTTATGTTCTTGCGAATCGCCACATTTATGATGTTCTTGCCAAAATGTCTGATGACAAGTTGAGTGTTTTACCCATTTTGGACGAAAAAGAAAATTATTTGGGTTGCACAAGTGTTTATCAATTAATGACGCAACTTGCAAAAACGGGCAGTATAAAAGAACCAGGAGCAATAATTGTTTTGGAGGTCAATTCAGTTGATTATTCAATGGCGCACATCGGACAAATTGTTGAAGGGAACAATGCTCGTATTTTGAGTTCATATATTATTTCGGATAGCGATTCTACTAAATTAGATGTGACTTTGAAAATAAACCAATTGGATGTAAGTAACATCATTCGAACATTTGAGCGTTACGATTATTTGGTTAAAGATTCCTATCAAACTGGTATTTCAGATTATGATATTCAGAATCGATTTGATGCCCTAATGAATTTCCTTAAATTTTAACTATGCGCGTTGCCATTTACGGAAAGAAAGTCAATAAGCAAACTTCTCCATACTTTGTTGAGGTATTAAAAATATTGGAAGATTTTGGTTGGAAAGTTCTTTTGGAGGAGGAATTGAAACAAATTTTAATAAACAAAATCGGAATTTCAGAAAATTTTGATGTTTTTAATAATCACCAAGATTTTCATTCAGGAATTGATTTGGCAATAAGCATGGGAGGAGATGGTACCTTTCTTAAAACAGTTGGTTATATTCGGGATTCAGGTGTTCCAATAATGGGGATTAACACGGGGAGATTAGGTTTTCTTGCCAATATTTCCAAAGAACAAATTCATAATACGATGAATCAAGTTCGAGATAAAAATTATGATTTTCAAAAAAGGTCTTTATTGCGCGTAAATACGGACGATGATTTATTTGGAGAGGATAATTTCGCTTTAAACGAGTTGACGCTTCACAAAAAAGATACTTCCTCCATGGTTACCGTTCATGCCTCGTTGGATAACAAATACTTAAATTCGTATTGGGCTGATGGTTTAATTGTTTCTACTCCAACTGGGTCTACAGCATACAATTTGAGTTGTGGTGGACCGATTATTACTCCAGGATGTCAAGTACATATTCTAACACCTGTCGCAGCGCATAATCTGAATGTCCGACCGATGGTCGTTCCAGATCATTTACCAATTTCTCTTTCCGTTGAAGGTCGTGATCGTTCTTATTTACTCAGCCTCGATGGAAATTCAAAAAGCATTAAGCAAGGTGAAAATGTTGTTGTGACGAAGGCTGAATTCATGATTAATGTCATTAAATTTGAAGACAATAATTTCCTAGATACCATTCGGAATAAAATGCTTTGGGGAATTGATACGAGAAACTAAATAATTAAAAATGAAAAAAGTAATATTTCTATTGGCAATCGGAGCCATACCTGAGTTTTATATGGCTCAATTAACTAACAAGGTTGACTCTGTTTCCTATTTAATAGGAACAAACATCGGAACAAATATCGTTCGACAAATGCCTGAGGCAAATAAAGAACTATTACTTCAGGGATTACGCGATATGCTTGAAGGAAAAGAACCTGTCTGTGCTGATCAAGGGCAAGTAAATGCCTACTTTCAAGAAAAAACAGAAAAAGAAAGTGCTGGAATGAAGGCAGAAGGATTAAAGTTTTTAGAGGAAAACAAGAAAAACCCAAAAGTAAAGGTTACCTCAAGTGGTCTCCAATATGAAGTTATGAAAATGGGATCTGGTCAAAAACCCACAGCTACATCCAAAGTGAAAGTTCATTATCATGGAACAACTCCCGATGGGCGTGTTTTCGACAGTTCAGTTGATCGGGGGCAACCGGCGTCATTTCCATTGAATGGTGTAATAAAAGGTTGGACGGAAGGTCTTCAATTAATGCCAGTTGGATCAAAGTTTAAATTTTATATTCCTCAAGAATTGGCTTATGGTGCAAATCCTCAGCCGGGAAGCATTATCAAACCTTACATGCCATTGGTTTTTGAGGTAGAATTATTGGCAATTGAAAAATAAATTAATAACA
>VGML01000320.1 GCA_016866415.1 Bacteroidota bacterium
TTATCTCGTTCAATTCAATATTGTTAAAGTTGATTGAACCTAGTTCAACATTTTCAAACCTTAAACAGTAAATCCCTGTTTCATCGACATGCCAATAAATATCTGGGCCACTTATGCATCTTTTCTTAGAAGATGATATTATTCCGAGCCAAGGATTGATTTTAGTTTGCTTCGTCATCATAGTCCTCTTTTAAGTTTTCTAAAAGATTTTGGTAATACACAGTGTTAACAACCATTTTGATAATTTGAGAATTTGAATCAATATCTCCGTCAACACTAACTGAAAATCCTAGAATGTTTTCTAATGTAATGTTTTTGTCAAAAATTTTACTTTGAATTATGTAAACCAATAATAAAGGTCTCGATCTTAATTTACGCATCAATTTTCTGTTGGTTCCAAATGTGGATTGATCAATATTTGATGCTAATAATGGAATACTTTCATCCCTAGGAATTGAGAGTTGATTTTTGGGGTAATGATATATATTCTCAACAGGTCTAAAAACCATATTCCTTTCTACTCTTTTAATCGACAAATTCTCAGAAAAAGTTCCACTTTTAATTATTTCCCCATCACCACTAATTAATGCTATGTCCCAACCGCAATCTCTTTTAGATACATAATCTCTTACAAAAGGAAGTGGCATTTTACTAAGAATACCCAAGGGGTCATTATCTGTAATTTCCATGTAATTATTTAAGAAATTGATTACGTAATCTTTAGAGATATTTTCCCAAAAAATAGAACTGCCAACTTTCTCAAAGTGCTCCGATTGAAGAAGATTATTTATGAGCTCAATTCCATTTTGGTAGTTTAATTTGATTACATCATTGTCAGCATTGAATTTGACAGTTTCTTTTAACCTTCCATCAAATTTCATTGTATAATCAAACTTCTTAATATTTTTAAGTTTATTTCTAGCTGTAATTTGTAATGCACTATTGGGATTTTGTTGAATAGCCAACCCAAAATCAAAGGGTGTTTTATTTGATTTCGCCAAATCTCTAAAATCATCAAACAATTCTTCAGTACTTAGAATTATGTCTCTAAAATTATCTTCAATTTCATCAGGCACAAAAATTTTGCATAAATCTGCATATCCATCCCGATACCCAAACCATCGTCCCATTTGCATTAATGTATCATACAAAATAGTAGTCCTCAAAAAATAGCTTATCGATAACCCTTCTAAAGTAAATCCTCTAGCCAAACTAGTTCCACCAATTACGATTGCACTTATTGGGACATCAGGACGATAAACTAATGGTGTCTTAGTTTTTGAATGAATATCTTTTACTAAAAAGGCATCTAAAACATGTACCAAACGGTTCAAAACTTGAGATAAATCTATCATTGAATCTGGAAAATGTTTAAGATAAACTGCATGAAGTTGCAGTAACAAATTATCATTATCAAACGGATATAATAAACCTCCTCGAGTTTTAATAGACCGGTTAAGGTCATTGACAAAATCTTCAACTTTGTTTCTTACTTGAACATGCACATCCGTAAATCTCGATACATGAATTAGCATTGAGTTGTGATTATTGACAAAACCTCTTTCATATCTTATACCTACATTCAAATAGAACAATAAAATGGCTTCAATCAATGAATTTGGAATTTCAACTATAGTATGCGAGATCTTATGATTTAGAGGGAAAGCTTCTTCATAATCGGTAATATTCACAATGTGATTTCCAGGATTATTTACAAAATAGTGTTTTGCTCCTAAATAATTGGAAGGTGGCTCAAGTAGATAAATGAAATCTTTTGGAAATAGGTCTAATCCAACTTCAGTATTTGACGCTTCATGATCAATGAATATATTGGCATAGGGTGTAGCCGTAAATGCAACATAGGATGTCTTTTTAAATAATGAAATCAGTTTTCTGATTCTCTTGTTTATTACAGTAGGATCTTCCATTTCCTTGGTATTAATTGACGCATAATCTGATTCATCATCAATTAATAACATTGCATGCTCTGATACTCCATTTGGGTATTGAGCCTCCAACCAACTCACTACATTCTTAAGAGTGCTACTATTTTTTTTAATTACAATTAAAATTGGAACTTTAATATTTTCAAAATTTAGTGTTCCTTTTACGCGATTTGCATAAGATAAGTTGAAATCATCACTATCATTAGTGAGACAAAGTGGAATTTTAGATTGGTCATTTTTATAAAGACCTACTCCTACAATTTGATCGCCTTGTTTTCCAATAAAACTCTCATTAAGACGAATCTGAGTTTGATTTCTAAGGTTATTTAAAGT
>VGML01000321.1 GCA_016866415.1 Bacteroidota bacterium
AAGACCGAATTTCAGCTTGCATGAAAGAAATTGATAATTTGACTGATCTCGTTGTGTTTGACGCCATTTTTCAATTGCTTCCTGAGAATTCAGTTCTTCACATGGCGAATAGTTCTGTTGTGCGTTATTGCCAATTGTTTGATCCAATTAAAAATGTTCGTTATGAATCGAATCGGGGAACAAGTGGAATTGATGGTTCAACTAGCACAGCAATTGGAGCAGCCATAGCGAACCCGAGTCAAGCACATTATTTAATTAGCGGAGATATTTCGTTTTTATATGATAGTAATGCCTTGTGGATGTCAGATTTTCCAAAAAACTTAAAAATTATTGTTGTCAATAATCAAGGTGGTGGGATCTTTAAAATTATTCCTGGTCCCGCTAGTTCAAATCAAGGCAAAAAATACTTTGAATCCACTCACAATCAGAAAGCTGAACCGATTGCGAAAGCATTTGGAATAACCTGTAAATCAATCGTTGAAAAATCTGATTTATTTGAGTCTCTAGAAGATTTTTTTACACCAACTACTACTACTCAACTTATTGAAATTCATACAGATTCGGAACAAAACCCAAAAGATTTAGACTACTTTTTTAAATATTTAAACCAAGCGTAATGGAATTTTTTCAAATACTAGGAACTTTTCAAGGTTGGACATACTTGCTCATATTAACACTTTTGGAAATTGTCCTAGGAATTGACAACATCATTTTTATTTCAATTGTAACAGATAATTTACCACCTGAACAGAAAAAAAAGGCAAGAAATACGGGTTTGGCCTTGGCACTGATTGTGCGGTTATTTCTTTTAGGAATTGTTTCGGTGATAATCGGAATGACTACTCCATTAATTACTGTGTTTGGATTTGGAATTTCTGTACAAAGCTTGGTATTGTTGATTGGAGGTCTTTTCTTAATTTACAAGAGTACGATCGAAATGCATAAAAGCGTAAAGGGACATGAAAGCTCAGATCAAAATAAAACGAAAACAACCATGTCGGGAATCATCACGCAAATCATATTTGTGGACTTGATTTTTAGTTTCGATTCAGTGATTACGGCAATAGGAATGACCAACGGAATTCGCGTAGAAACAGGATTCGATCCCTTGGTAATTATCTATGTTTCAGTAATTGTTTCAATGATAGTTATGTTTTTATTTAGCGGACAAATCAGCTCATTCATTAGTAACAATCCTACTATAAAAATGATTGCGCTTAGTTTTCTCGTTACTATTGGTGTTTTGTTGATTGCTGAAGCTTTCCATCAAAAAATCCCAAAGACATACGTTTATTTCGCGTTTGTTTATTCGTTAGTGGTTGAATTCTTAAATATTCGAATGCGACGAAACAGTAGAAATGAATCAAATTGAAGCGCTTAAATTTCTCGGAATTGATTCTCTCGCAGAAGCCGAAGAATCTATTGAAAATAAGATTTTTGCAATCAAGCAGGAAATAATTTCTAGTTGCCATGTTCCTCAATTAATTATTGCGAAGCAGAAAAAACTCAAACAACTGATTTCAATTTGTGAATCCTTAAAATTCAATTTAAAAACAGAATTCGACAATTACCAAATCGAGCCGTTGAATTCAGAATCAATACTTGAATCGTTCAATCAATTTCATAAAAATCGCTCAATGATTCTGCAGAAAATCGCTTCAAATTCGGAATTAAACTTTTTGATTTATTGTTGTGAATTATTGTTACAGAATCTAAAAGTTTGGTCAAAAAAATGGCCTAATTTGGATTCTGAGTTGAGAAAAGATATCAAACTATCCAAAGAACTTGATGGTGTTGAAATGCTTAGATTAATTGTAGAAATGAGCAGCTATAATATATTTAATTTCAATGATTTAAATTCTATAAATACACCAAATGATTTAATGATTGATATTCAAAGACTCAATGAATTAGCAAGATATTTTGTTACCATTGAATCGAATTAACGATTTTCCAATTCGTCAATTTCAACTACTTTTCCTACCATACAAATACTTCCAGCAGAGATCTCGTTATATTTCACCCAAACTTTTTGCCCATCAACAAGATTAACATTATCCTGAAAATGCGATAAATTGATTGGTTCCAAAGTAGTTCCATTATCTAAATCGATTAGCATCCCACATCCATCAAGCCCCGTGTAGTCATGCAACTTACCTTTAAACATGTTGGAATTTGACTTAGAACATGCCGTTAAAAGGAGTAATATTAAAAACAAATATGCTCTGTAAACTTTCATTATTAATATCATTTATCATCCCACTCCT
>VGML01000322.1 GCA_016866415.1 Bacteroidota bacterium
CATAATTCTGTTTTCCGTCAATAAATGAATGTGTCGTAAAGATTTTTCCAATACCAGAAATTCCTTTTTCGGTTAGTCCATTTTTTTGTTTTGTCGTTGTTGTTACATATTCATCGTCCATGGAATAGCCGTTTTTAATGGAATTTCCATAAAACAAGCATGTAATTATCAAGCAAATCCAAACCATTTTTTTTGAAGTAAAAAAAGGTTCTGAAGGATTAGTATTTTCAGACTTGAATTTTTGATTCTTCGGATTAAGAGTTGATTTATTCTTTGCCAAACCTATCTTTTTTAACGAAGTTAATTCATTTTTCACATATCATGAATAACTCTGAATTTTGCCGAGGTTTTATTGAATTGTAACAAGGTTCGAGGTAAACATTATGGAAATGAGTTGAAAAGTATCCTAAATATTCTTCTTTTGTTCCACCGAATGGAGGACCACCTTCAAATTCGCGATTAAATAATACGCCAACTAATTTACCTCCTTTAACTAATAGTTCAGACGCTTTTCGCGAATAATCCATTCTTAGCCGCGGCTCGACGGCACAAAACATTGTTTGTTCGAGAATTAAATCAAACTGGTCAGCTAACTCAAAAAAGTCACCTTTCAATAATTGGTTATCCGGAAAATCAGGAACTCGTTCTTTAAGATTTTGAAGTGGGATAGGAGAGAGGTCAATTACAAAAACATGCTTGAATCCATTTTCGAAAAGATATTGAGCTTCATAGGCATTTCCGCATCCGGGAATAAGAATTTTGATGTTTTTGTTTTCTATTTGGTCAATGTAATCTTTCAAGGGCGTTGACGGCGATCCAACATCCCAACCGGTTTCGTTGTTTTGATAACGTTGCGACCAATAAGCTGCGTTTAGTTTTGATTCCATTAATGTTCTTTAAGATGCGTTTCAATGTGCTGAAACGATAATTTTCTTCGAAGAATTTCTTCTCTAAAATACAATTCTCTTTTTTTCGATTTAACACGTTTTTTATAAAAACCAAATAGCAGGATATTCATTGTTTTTTGACCAAAACTAAGTCTCGGATCCAAGTTTATATCAATTCTTCCTAGTTCTTGAAAAGATGCATTGATGTCTTCTGACAAATCCATTTTAATGATTTCTGGTCGAACATCTTCAACAAGCTTATCAAACTGATTTAGAAAATCAAGAGAAATTGGTTTTGTTCTTAGCAAGCGATTTGCTTGAAAATCAATGTCTGCAAAGACTTTATATAGTTCGTTAATTCCCATTTAATTCAATTAAAAATCGCGTGATGACTTCAAAGATATAATTCTGTTCTTTTTCCGTTAAACAATACGGTGGATTAATGAAAATGACATTTCCCAAAGGTCTCAGAAGCAAGCCGTTATTCAAAAAATAGTGATAAGCAATTTCTTTCTTTTGGGAGAAATAACCGCTTTCAGAATCATTCAGTTCAATTGCCAAAATGGTTCCGATACAACGCACTTCTTTTACTTGTGGATTGGATTTAATTGTATCAACAAAGACAAGGTTTCGATTACCAATTGCATTGATTTGAGACCAAGTTTCATCTTTTTCAAATAAATCCAAGCTTGCACAAGCAGCCGCACAAGCCAATGGATTTCCAGTAAACGAATGGCCGTGAAGAAAAGCTTTTACTCTTTCCTCGGATAAAAACGCATCAAAAATGGCTTGAGTTGTCACTGTTAGTCCTAAGGGAAGTACTCCGCCAGTTAAGCCTTTTGAAAGACAAATCATGTCGGGTTGAACATTGGTGTGCTCAAACGCAAATAATTTCCCGGTTCTCCCAAAAGCTGTCATGATTTCATCGTAAATAACCAACGTTCCGTATTTCTTTGCAAGGGTTGTCAATTTTTCCAAAAAAGAAATCGAATAAATTCTCATTCCAGCTGAACCTTGAATGAGTGGCTCTAAAATCAAACAACCATATTCTCCTGATTTTAATAGGCTATCAGCGTTTCTTAAAATTTCTTCTTCTGAGTCTGAATTGGGAAAAGGCAAATAGGTTACCTCAAAAAAATAAGGTTCGAATGGAACATTGAAACAATCACGCTCACCAACAGACATTGCTCCGAAGGTATCACCGTGATATGCGCCTTCTAAAGCTAGAATTCGAGGTCGTTTTAAATTTTGATTGTGCCAATATTGAATCGCCATTTTAATAGCAACTTCCACTGCTGTTGACCCATTGTCGGAATAAAAAACTTTTTTTAAGTCATTATTGAGTTTTTCACAAATGC
>VGML01000323.1 GCA_016866415.1 Bacteroidota bacterium
TAAAATTTTTATTTTTACATAAATTCTTTCATTTTCAGATATTTGTAATTACGAATTAATCTTTTATCTACTTTCGTAAAAAAAAAAGATTCATGAGTTTTTTAAAAGCTAACGCCGCAACAATTTTAATTTCAATTGCTGTAATAATTACAGGTTACATTTTGGGTAATTCTTATCTATCGAAAGGGAAGGCAGATCCAGAAATAAGTGTTACGGGATTGGGAGAGCAGTCTTTTGATTCCGATCTCATTGTTTGGAGAGCAAGCTTTTCAAAGAAAAATTTGGATTTGAAACAAGCATATGCAGATTTGAATGCTGATGTAAAGCGAGTTAAGTCCTACTTAACATCACGTGGTATTTCTTCCGAAGAATTGGTATTTGAGGCTGCAGACATCCAAAAGGAATATTCCACCGAATATGATGAAAATGGTAATGTTAGAAACAGTTATTTTACTGGATATAACCTAACTCAAAGTATCAAAGTGCAATCAAAAAATGTTGATTTGGTTGAAAAAACATCGCGTGAGGTATCTCAGTTGATAGATGCCGGTATCGAACTCAATTCGTTTGCGCCGGAATATTATTACACGAAATTAGCTGAGTTAAAGTTAAAAATGATTGAGCAAGCTACCAAAGATGCGCATGATCGCGCTGAAAAGATAGCTGAAAATGGTGGAGGAGCCTTAGGTGATTTAAAAAGTGCTGATATGGGTGTTTTTCAGATTACAGCTGAAAATTCATCAGAAGATTACAGTTGGGGTGGAAGTTTCAATACAACATCAAAACGCAAAACAGCAAACATTACCATGCGTTTAAAATATGAGATTGATTAAATCAATTCAATTGCGAATAAGCTTGTAATTAGGCTGTCATCCATTTTATTTTCGATCTTGTTTTCAAGGTAATTTATTTCGTTCAAATGAAATGGTAGAAATTCATTTTTTTCGCTTTTTACAAGATTAAATAGAAGTTTATTCAAATCTAATTTAACTGATTTAATTTCATATTTTGCAATTAGGCCTTTTTCAAATTGAATAATAGCGAACTGGTTAGGTTTATCAAATTTTATTGGGGCTATTGAGGTTTGATACAATGGAAAAATAGTATTTTGAAGAACAAGTTGAATTGAACTGAATTTTTCGAGTAGTTTATTTTTTTTTCTTATTTCAATGAGGTTTTGTGAGTTTATTAAAAATCCTTTTTCTTCAACATTTGCTAATTCACTCCAGTGATTTCTTTTGAATTGTTTTAAAAAATCAAAATCAAAAAACAACTCACACCAACTCTTATTACTTAATTTTTTGTAATCAGTCATAATGGCATATTCTTCCATAGTTGGAGAATAAATCCAATATCGAATGCCACTTCCTAAGAGATTAATTATATAATTGTGATGAATGACCAAACCACATCAAATTTTGACAAATCCCTGAGATGCACGTTCCAAATAGAACATTTCAAAGTCATTAAGTCGATATCTACCGATGAGGTGGAGGCGATCAAGTATACGATCTAAATCCATGATGGAATGAATGTAGTTTGTTACCTTTTCCATAAATAGATCTTCAATTTCAAGTGATTTTTGAATAAATTCTTTGGAAACATCAGTTATATTATATTCAATACCATGCCTATTGAGTAGATCAAACAGTTTTTCCAATGTACTAAAATCAATAAGGCTATATTCCAAATATTTTTCTTTGGAAAGAATAGAATGAATTGGAACATGTTTATTAACCATCCTTATAAATCGACGCTCTTGTAAGGTAATATTAGAAAGTTTCAAGGCTAATTCCATTATATCATATTGATATTCTGCCTTTATCAGAATTAACTCTTCACTTTTAAGTACAAAAGGATGGTTGATCATTATTCAATTTTTCATTATAAATTTTAAATACGTCATTTGATTTAATAAATAACATTTGAAATTGATGTAATCAAGCATTCTTATATCTTAAACACTAGTTATCAGTTTTTTAGTCTATTTAAAAGATTTAGTTTTAATTTTATAATTAGTTTAATGCTGCAACTTTTTGACATCGTAAAGAGTATTAGAGTTATATTGATTTTATGAAAGGAAAATTTTATATTTTAGTTGTTTCTTTTTTTAGCCTAATAAATTTCGTTTCTTACTCACAATTGATTATTGCCAATCAAGGTGGTACAGCTACAGCGGTAGTGACCGAAATGGTTGGGGGAGGTTTGACAGTAAGTAACGCCACGATAAATTGTCCT
>VGML01000324.1 GCA_016866415.1 Bacteroidota bacterium
CAACCGATGGATTTTGCCTACCAGGAGCAACGTATGATCTCAGGATTTGAGGAAGGAATTGGTCTTTTAGGAAAAGGTGGAAAAGCTAAACTATTCATTCCTTATTTCCAAGCATACGGAAAGAATGGTCGTCCTGGTGCGATTCCACCATACTCAGATTTGGTTTTTGACATTGAAATTATGGATTTGACTCATCCGTCTGCATCTCCAAAGGATGAAAATCACGACGGACATAATCATGATCATGATGGACATAAACACTAATTTAGTTAATTGTTAAGCTTGTTTGCTTGTAAATCCTTATCAATTAAAAGAGATTTCCCTTAAAGAAATTTATAAATAGGAAATTCAAATTAAAATAAAGTAATAATCATAAAACATAGTACCATGTCAAAATTAGTAATCCTTACAAGTGTCTTAATTGTTTTAGTTTCTTGTAAAAAAGAAGGTTGTACCGATCCAATAGCCAATAATTATAAATCTTCCGCCAAAAAAGATAATGGAAGTTGTACATATGTTGTAAGTGATATTGATGGCAAAACCTATAATTACTCCTTAATTGGAAATCAGGTTTGGACTACCGAAAATTTGGAAACAAAAAAATACAGAAACGGTGACCAAATACCACAAGTTCAAGATGCTACGCAATGGGCTAGTTTGACCACTGGTGCTTGGTGTTATTACGATAATGACCCAACAAAAGGAATACTCTATAACTGGCATGCTGTAAATGACTCAAGAGGGTTAGCTCCAGCTGGTTGGCACATTCCATCTGACAATGAATGGACAGTATTAAGTGATTATTTGGGTGGAATAGATATTGCTGGTAAAAAAATGAAAAGTACAACAGGTTGGATAAATAACGCTAATGGGACAAATGAAAGTGGTTTTTCGGGATATCCAAATGGAGGACGTTGGGATGGTGGTAGTTTTGAAAATTATGGTGGATTTGGATTCTGGTGGAGTTCCACATATTCTGGTTTTAATTGTGCCAAATCTCGCCGATTAAATTATAATGGAGACAATGTAAGTTCAGGTTCCCTTACAACTGATAAAGGTTTATCAGTTCGGTGTATTAAGGACTAATTTATTATCAATTCTATCCGGAAAAGCATTTAGAATTAAGGATTCACATTAACAATTCTTCATAAATGAATCCTTAATCTCGACAATTTTATTATCCTCTGTTACGTAAATAAGAATATACTTATATAATTGAGGAAACATATTATTGCCATCCCAGCCCTCATTAATATCATTGGTCTTGAATAACAATTGATTCGTGTAAGGACAGTAAATATAAAGACTATACTCCTTTGGTGGAGAGGAAAACTCTGGCTTCCACACATCTAAATAGCCATTTCCATCTGGAACAAGAAAATCAGGTCTAAAAACTGTAATTTCAATTTGGGAATAACAGTTGAAACATATACCTGTAACTAATGCTAACATCATCTTTTTCATATTCTTATAAAAAAAGGTTAAATAAATCTATTCTAATTTTCAACGCCAATGATGTAACATGGACTCCATATGATATGAGTTGTCGCATTCATCAGTATAATCAATTTCCACAAGAAAACCTTGTTTGACAAAATCGGCAGCACTCCATTCTTCTTTGTAGTCATAAGAGGAAAACACTATTGTTTTAGTAGTTGGATTTGAAATGTCAATACAGTAGCTCTCTGGTGCTCTAGAAAAAATAGGTTTAAAAGTCTTGAAATTTCCCTCCTTCTTTGGAAAGGATAATACTGGTACTTTCAGAATTATAGCGTTTGGATTTCCTATCGTATCAATCTTATTTGTTTTATATTGTGCTGAACAAACAAAAGAAAAAATTATTGAGAACAAAACAAGAATTAATGTTTTCATAATATTTCAATTACGTTGAAAAATTCTATTTTAATAATTACCTAAAAGCAGTAACGCACGGATTATTAAATTATAACCATGAAAAATTAAAAATTATCTCATAATCGAGATAATCCCGATGGAGTAACTGTTGTGACGGCTTAATCGGTCGTTAATATTTCCAGTTTCTCCTTTGTAGAAAGAATTCAGTTTCTTGGAATATAAAATATAGGTATAAAACATCTTAAAAAAACAAAACCCCAACAACATAGTCAGGGTTTACTAGTAGCGTATGCCCTGACCGAATGAAATGAGCGTCAGGGAGACCGAGAGTTGAACACTGACGAAACTATGTTTGTCAGTGTTCTGACAACTTTTGTA
>VGML01000325.1 GCA_016866415.1 Bacteroidota bacterium
GGCAGAGTAAAACGAATGTTCCCAGAATTTAACAATTTTAAAAATGAAGAATTATAAATAAAACCAACGTCAATTCCACGTAAATCAGGGCTATCAAAATGAACTGGTTTGTAATTTTTTAATTTTTTATCACTTTGAATCAAGTCATCCAACACAAACTTGTTTTCAATTTCACAAAAACCAATTAGAGTTGGATAGTTTAGTGCTTGAATTACCTCAACAACATGCTTTCTTTTATCCTCGTATTTGGCTTTGTCCCATTTTAACTTTGAACTTGGTAGGTATTCAGCGTCATCATTTGAGCCATCAATGGTATCAAAATAATTTTCGGTATTGTAGAACGCAATTTTTGTCGTCTTTTGAGAACAGGCGATGTTGAATATCGAAATAAAGGAAATAATAAAAATGTTCTTCATAAAAGGATTTCGGCTAATGTAATTAGAAAATCTAAACTTAATTTTAAGCGTGTATTATTTTAAAGTAATTCCAACTGGACAGTGATCCGAACCCATAATCTCATTTATAATAAATGCATCTTCGAGTTTTTGGGTAAAACTTTCAGAAACAAGGAAATAATCGATTCTCCAGCCAACATTTTTCTCTCTTGCTCCGCCACGATAGCTCCACCACGTATATTTCACTTGATCTCTATGAAAATATCGAAACGTATCAACTAATCCATTTTGAGTAAATGCGTCCATCCCATCGATTTCTTCTTGCATGTATCCAGCGGATTTATTGTAATTCGCTTTTGGTCGTGCTAAGTCAATTGCTTTGTGCGCAACATTAAAATCTCCGCAAACGACTACCGGTTTTTTCTTCTCTAATTTTTTCAAATACGCAAGGAAATCTTTATCCCACTTTTGACGGTATTCCAAACGCAACAATTCACTTCCGGAATTTGGAACATATACACTTATCAAATAAAATTCTTCAAATTCCAAACAAACTGTTCTTCCTTCCATATCGTGTTCATCCATTCCGATTTTATAATGAACGTGATGTGGCTTAATTCTACTCAAAATCGCCGTCCCTGAATATCCTTTTTTATCAGCGTGATGCGCGTATACATGGTAATCTGACAAAGTCGAAACAGCTTCTTTAACTTGATCTTCAGTTGCTTTTGTTTCTTGCAGACATATAACATCGGCATTGAAATCCATCATATCTTGGATAAATGATTTTGCGGTGATTGCACGAATACCATTGACGTTAAAGGAAATAATTTTCATTCTATTGGGTTAAAAAAGGATTGTAATATTTGCAAAGAGTAAAGGTAAATATTTTGAAAATTACTTTTGAAAATAAAACAGCTCATTTTCTTTTTTGCCGAATAATATTTTTGCTTCTAGTCTCAAGAGCAAGTGTTTAGTTGCCTTATGCGTAAAACCCAAACTGCTTAGGTGTCCAGTAAAACCTGTTGCATTCTAGGGTGTCTGAATGCAAATCATTTGTATAAATATAACTATTAACAAAAAATAGGATAGAAATACTGTCATGGCAAAACAAATTCAATGAAAAAAGAAGGAATGTAAATGCAAGATGTTTCCGCATGATTTTTTATTGTAAATTTAACTAAGTATATCCAAATGAAGAGAATCATCGTTGTTTTTGTAATAGCATTGTCTACAAAAATTTTTGGTCAATTCCAATTTAATTATTCGGATAGCATTGTAGTCCTAAAAAACGGAAACGCATTGCAAAATCCATGGGCCGGCGGTTTGAATTACGCACAAGTTTCAGATATCGATTTTGATTTTGATGGTGATCTAGATTTATTGGTTTTTGATCGAAGTGCTGATCAAATTCGATTATTTGAAAACAAACAAGAAGGAACAGCTCATTATTACAAATTTAAACCCGATGGGAATTTATTATTTCCAAATGATATAAGGTATCGATTAACAGCTATAGATTACAATCAAGACGGGAAAAATGATTTGTTTACATATGGCATAGGTGGAATTAAAGTCTATAAAAACATAGGAAATTCAAGTGTAGGTCTTCAGTGGCAAATTGCTAAAAATCTCCTCTATTCGGATAATTGGGGAACACAATTGAATCTTTATGTTAGTTCTGCTGACATTCCTGCAATTGTAGATGTTGATTTGGATGGCGATGTTGATGTATTAACCTATCACATTGGTGGTGAATATTTACAATACCATAAAAATTTGAGCCAAGAAACATACGGCCACTCAGATTCATTGCTATTTGAATTAAAAAA
>VGML01000326.1 GCA_016866415.1 Bacteroidota bacterium
AATAGGACTTTTGGCAACAGGTGGCTCTACCAATCACACGATTCACTTGATTGCTATTGCACGTGCCGCAGGAATCATTATCAATTGGGATGACATGTCAGATTTATCTGAGGTAATTCCGTTATTGACTCGCATGTATCCAAATGGCGCTGCAGATGTTAATCATTTTCATGCATCTGGCGGAATGGCTTTTGTGATTCGGACTTTATTGGAAAACGGATTATTACACGAAGATGTTGTGACTATTGTTGGTAAAGGTCTAAAGCGTTATACTCAAGAACCTAAAATCAAAGACCATGAATTAGTTTGGGCAGATGGACCAATAACTAGTTTGAATGAAAGTATTGTTCGTCCCGCTAATAATCCGTTTTCGATAAATGGGGGTATTAAAATTCTAAAAGGTAACATTGGAAGATCGGTAATAAAAACCGCAGCCGTTTCTGAAGAAAATTTCATTATCGAAGCTCCCGCTGTTGTTTTTGATGAGCAGCAAGATTTGATTTCAGCTTTTAAGCGAGGAGAATTGGAAAAGGATTTTGTAGCCGTGATTCCATTTCAAGGTCCCAAGCAAAACGGGATGCCTGAATTGCACCAATTAACCCCTACCCTAACAATTTTGCAAAAACGAGGATTCAAGGTTGCTTTAGTAACTGATGGCAGAATGTCAGGAGCCTCAGGTAAAGTTCCAGCAGCAATCCACATGGTTCCAGAGGCAAAAGACGGAGGTGCGATAGGCAAGATCCAAACAGGTGATTTAATTCGCTTGAATGCACACACCGGTCAATTGGATTGTTTAGTCGAAGATTTCTTAAGGCGAACCGCAAGGAGCAAAGACATGAATCAACAAGGATTCGGAAGAGAATTATTTAACAACCTTCGTCACCAAGTTACTACAAGTGAAGAAGGCGCATCATTCATACTTTGATTATGATTCAAAATGGAATTGAGAAAATACTAAGCAATAATCCCATTATTCCCGTTGCGACAATTCGTAACAAAGAAGAGTTGGAAACAATTTTGGATAAAATTCTAAAAGCAAATATTCATTGCATCGAAGTAACGTTGCGAACTGAATTTGCTTACCAAGCTTTGGAGATTATTAAAGCTAAGAATTTACCAAATTTTGACCTAGGTGTAGGAACTATTTCACGCGCAGATCAAATAGCAAAGGTTCAAGAAATTGGCGTTGATTTCATCGTTTCACCTGGCTTGACACCAAAGTTAGCTCAACATCTGAAACAAGCAGGCATTGCATTCATTCCTGGAGTTTCAACCGTTAGTGATATTATGAAAGGATTGGAGGAAGACTTTAGATTTTTCAAATTCTTTCCAGCCAATCTTTTCGGTGGAATTCAAGCGATCAAAACGTATGGTCAACTATTCCCTAATATTTCATTTTGTCCAACTGGTGGGATTTCCGAGGAAACTCATCAAGAATATTTAAACGAACCTAACATCCTATCAGTTGGTGGATCTTGGATGTTGAAGTGATGAAGCATTTAATTCGTTCAATCAATCTTTAAATCCAACAATAAAAAAAAGAGGCTGCTAATTCTAGCAACCTCTTTCTTTTGTCAACTAAAAATTACTCAACTATTACACGACTTGTGTTTCTTCCATTTACTGAATAAACAACAATCGTATAAACTCCTTTATTTAAATCGCTTACATCAACCGTTGTTGATTTAGTAGAATTTAAATTCAATATTCTAACTTGCTTACCGAGCATATCAATCATTTGAATTTGATTAATTGCTTCATCCGATGTAACAGTAAATTGCTCGTTTGCAGGATTTGGCATCACTTCTATATTCAATTCGTTTTCATTTAAAGAACTTGTTGGACAAACATCACAACTACCGAAACAAACCGCAGGTAAAGTTGCATCTGATGAAACAACATAGTAGCGATTAAAGAATCCATCTGCGATCGTATCTACACAAGGTTCTCCTCCAAAAAAGAATTCTTGATCATTCCATCCGTCAATTGTAAATTTATACTGAATCGGACCTGCTGTAAGCGGCACTGTCACCTCCCAAATTGAACCGGATGTATTAGTCATTGGGGTACAGTTACCACACCAATTATTGAAGCTTCCATTTAAAAACACACCCGTTGCAATTGTTCCTGTATAATCTGCCATGTCCACTTTAAATGTAATATTAGGATCTGCTACAACAACTTGTTGGGTTTTCTCGTAGATAAATCTCCACCATCCCGGTCCGAA
>VGML01000327.1 GCA_016866415.1 Bacteroidota bacterium
ATTTAAAACAACGCCTATCGACCAAATTTACCTTTAATTGTTGACATACGACAGAAATTGTAAATTATGGTACTCTCAAAAATTGAAGATAGCGTTCTAATCAAAATGTACGTTGAAGGAAATGAGTTGGCTTTTGAAACTCTTCTATTTCGCTACAAGGATAAGATTTTCCGATATATCCAACAAAAAATAAAGGACTCCAACCTTTCCAATGATATTTTTCAAGATACGTTTGTAAAAGTAATTAACACCTTGAAAGCTGGAAATTACAACGAAGAAGGGAAGTTTTTTCCATGGGCTCAGCGTATCGCACACAACTTAATCATTGACCATTTTCGCAAACAGAACAAGGTAAGAATGATTTCTGAATCCAGTTCGTTCGATGAAGAATATTCGATATTCTATAAAATTGCAAGCGAGGAAAAAAATTATGTTGAGGCCAAATCGTATGAAGAATTGGAAAGCCAAATGATTAATTTGATTCAATATTTACCAAAAGTTCAACGTGAAATTATTGAAATGCGCATATTTCAAGATATGTCATTTAAGGAAATCGCTGAAGCTGAAAATGTTAGTATAAATACAGCGTTGGGTAGAATGCGATATGCTTTAATCAATATACGCAAGATGATTGAAAAGCATAATATGGTTACCGAAATTTAATTCTTAAACTTCAAGCTAAAAACCATAACAGAATTTCCTCCGCCGCTACTTTTACCTTGAGCAGTAACAATCAATTCGGAATCATCACTTGAAATATCCATTCCAACCGGATAAGAGTCTGCAGGAATTTCTGCAACGATGTTCATGTCGGAAGCTCGAACTGCTACAATTTTAGATCCATTGTTTACCGCAGCAAATACATATTTACCATCAGCAGTTGTTACAATCGTTCTTGCTCCAGAACCGACAAAAACAGATTCAAACTCTTTAAATTGAATTTCTTTTTCTTCATTTTGAACACGTGCCTTTACGAAAGATCGCCAGTTGCATTTTTGAACTTTTCCAGGAGAATTTGCACTCAAAAATAAATTTTCACCATTAATCACAAGGTGACGAACATTCGATTCCATACCTTTAACGGTACCAAGAAGTTCGTAGTTTGTCGCATCAAAAACAGCAACACCCCCTGCTCCTCCCATTTTACCCACAAGTAGAAAATTTCCGTCCGGTGTAAAAACGGTTCCACGCAAACAGTAACCACAATCGCTATCCCGATCAACGTGTTTTCCTCCAAAATCCATTTTCATTTGATAATCGACTACGCAGTGTTTGTGATATGAAAAATCCATCGGATCTTGCGATTGAATATTGATAATTCCCAAAGTATTGTCGCCCCAATGCGTAACCGCTATGAATTTATTATCTGGTGAACAAGCAATCATTTTCGGCAGCGGCCCAGTTGGCATAACGCGTACAATTTCATCTTTTTCTGTATCAATAATCGCAACAGCAGATGGACAAGAAGCATTTGAATCGTAATCTCGACGATAATAAGTTACCCAAAGATATTTTCCATTGTGAGAGAAACAACTTTCCACAGGTTTACCACTGAAATAATTGTATTTATCACGCTTGACAAGGAATTCATATCCAAAAGCTGTAGTCTCATTATTCTTGAATAGATTTTGGTTGCTTTTATCAAAAACGTGCTTGATGGTCTTTATTTTCTTTTTGGTTTTAACATCGTAAACAGCTGTTGTGTATCCTTCCAACGATTGAACATAAAACTTTTTTCCATCCATGGAATAATTTACCGATTTCGGGGAATTGATAGCAGAATCAAACGAATCATTTTCGTTTTTAGTGCCGCCATTGTAGTGCTGATAGCGATTTATCAATTCCAAAGAAACTTCGCCATTTCCTGTTGATTTTTGACCTATCGGAATGTGAACAACCTGGGCGAAAGAGTAAACGCCAATAAGTAAAAAGCAAATAATTAGACTTCTGTGCATACCAATTTATTTTTTTAACCAAATTCGATATCCATTATTTGGACTAACGGATTCAATTTTCAGTTTATTCGATTTTTGATCAATAACGGCAACGAAGGCGTGACTTTTTGAATTAGATTCATCTAAAAACCAAAAGTTTAAGAATTTTAAATCGTAATTATTACCAATAAATGAACGCTCAATAGATGAACCCTTTAACCAATTAAACTGGATCGATCTTGGATTTCCACTCAATT
>VGML01000328.1 GCA_016866415.1 Bacteroidota bacterium
TGAAGTAGAATTTATAGTTACTAATACTGTATCGGTACAATTGATAGAAGAAGTCACCACACAATAGTAGTTTCCTGCACAAAGATTAGAAGCTGATGCGGTATTTTGATTTATTGCATTATCCGATGCATCATACCATTGATACGAATATCCAGGAATAGATCCTGTTGCTGAAACGGTTGCAGTACCATTGCATTGGCAACTTCCTGCGTCCGTAGTTGAAGAGAGAGTTGCATTTAAAGGGCCTGCGCAGTTATTCGTTAAACTTTGAATGTAAGTGGCATTGGCAGCATTATTGGGTAAACCTGGAGTTTGATTATCTGGTGCGGAGCAAGTTCCAGCAACCCAATTGGCTTGATTGGATGGGTTGTTATCTAAAATATTAGCAAAATAATAGACTGCATTACTCGCAGTTGTTGAAAAAAAGATAATAGGATTTACACTATTGTTTACCCAACTTACACCATGAACCGGTGTTGTTAAATTTGTAGCATTGTAAATTTGAAATGAATCACCGCCGTTTGCCATAGAAATTGGTCCCCACAATCCTCCCGGTAACCATCCAGTGGATGGATAAGTGCCATTTGAAGTTGTGGGAGAAACCGTTTGATGTTCAAATAAAGTGGACGATATCGGTAAAACTACGGTACAATTACCATCTGTTAGGGAATTATCGATTGATGGCAGCGCAGTATTCAAATCTTGGTCATTATATACTAAAATTAATGTCCCAATTGGAACACATGACCAAAAAGAGTTGGATGAAAATCTAACTGCACCAAATGCTATTCCCAAACCTGAACCTCCGCCGCCTGTAAAATAGCCATTATTGTCGTCAATAATCCAACCTCTTAGATCAAGGCAGTAATCTGAACATTGGTATGGACCTGTGCCAGGTACAACAAGAAACTCTACATATTCTTTGGATCCACTTGGACCTTGGGAAACTTCGTTGATGATAAGACTTTGACTGTAAAGTAAATTTGAATAAAAACTAATAAATATGGTAGAATAAAAGATGAGCTTTGTCATTCTTTAAAGTTTCTGTAAAATTCGTCAATATTCATTAACAAAAGGTAAAAATGAGATTAATTTATCTTGAAAAAACTATCCCTAGTAGTAACTTCTCTCTTTTCAAGAAATAATCAAGACACGAGATAAATTGAACGTGTCATATATTGTTTTATTTTTAAAAATATTTCCCTAGCATTACTTCTATTTAATCCTAATTTTGCCAAATGAAATTCGGAGCAATTGATATTGGTACAAATGCTGCTCGCTTATTAGTTGGTGAGGTTTGTCAAGATGGACAACACCATTATGTTAAAAAAATATCATATACACGAATTCCGCTGCGATTAGGTGATGATGTTTTTGATAATGGGAAAATTTCAAAAATAAAACAAGGTCATTTTGTTGACAGTATACTTGCTTTCAAATTAATCGCTGGAATTTTTGAGGTGGAAGAATTAAGAGCAGTGGCTACCTCAGCAATGCGGGAAGCGAAAAATGCCGACAAAGTTTTATCCCAAATTAAAAGTACAACAGGAATCGACATCGAAGTTATTTCCGGGCAAGAAGAAGCCGAATTAATCTTTGGAACCTTTATGTTATTGGATTTTGATAAAAAAAAGTCATTTATTGTGGTCGATGTGGGTGGTGGCAGTACTGAAATAAGTGTCTTTGAAAATGGAACGAAAACTGCAGCCAAATCCTTTGAGATTGGAACCATAAGACTGTTAAAAGAAAAAGTAAATCAATCTTTATGGTATGATATCTCAAATTGGATTAAACATAATGTGGATTTCTCAACTAATCACCAACTTTTTGGAACAGGAGGAAACATAAACAAAATACACAAGATAATTGGATTGAAGGATAAAGCCCCCGTTGATCTTAAAAGCATGAAAAAGCTTTTTGATAATTTAAAAGTTCTTTCCGTCGATGAACGAATTGATCGTTTTCAACTAAAACCCGATCGAGCGGATGTTATTGTTCCAGCTTTGAGTATCTATTTACACGTTATGAACGAATTGAATTGTAATGAAGTCTCAGTTCCGAAAATTGGTCTTTCTGATGGAATGATTTATGAAATGTATCGGAGAAGGGGAATTTAGGATGGTGGAGAGTAAAATTTTAGGATATTATGACATTCGATTTATAGACAAAAGATTAGAAGACAAAA
>VGML01000329.1 GCA_016866415.1 Bacteroidota bacterium
TTTTCCGTCTTGCATCATGGCCTCAATACAAAGCGTATCATCGGCTCCAGCAAAGCGTTCGTTAGCTGTTTTTCGCCCTTTAATAACTGGCATAGCCATATAATTTTCAGCAAAATCGGCATAAACATTCAACATCTGTTCAGTTTCTGCAATGGCCTCTTGTTTACTTGCATGAGCAGTGTGACCTTCTTGCCAAAGGAATTCGGTTGTTCTTAAAAATAAACGAGTCTTCATTTCCCAACGAACAACATTTGCCCATTGGTTAATCAAAATAGGTAAATCACGATACGAATGAATCCAATTTTTGTAGGAGTTCCAAATAATTGTTTCAGAAGTTGGTCGAACGATTAATTCCTCTTCCAACTTGGATTCAGGATCCACCACTACCCCACTCCCATCTTCAGCATTCTTCAAACGATAATGCGTAACAACAGCGCATTCTTTTGCGAAACCATCTACATGGCTTGCTTCTTTGCTCAAATAAGATTTAGGAATGAACAAAGGAAAATAGGCATTCGAATGACCTGTTTCTTTGAATTTGACATCTAGAATTTCGCGCATTTTTTCCCAAATCGCATAACCATATGGTTTAATTACCATGCAACCGCGAACATCAGAATGTTCTGCCAAATCAGCGCGATAAACCAAATCATTATACCATTTTGAATAATCCTCTTCTCTTGTCGCGTATTTCTGTGCCATAGCAAATAAAATGATTGCAAAGATACATTTTAAAAAAGAAAGAATTATTTGAAAAAAGAGAAAGTAATTCAAATTATTCTATGAAACAGGTTAATCTACAAACTTTTAGGAATATATCTTATGATGACAGTGAATATCTGAAAGCGTATCTCAATGAATTTTGTTATCGACTGAATAGAAGTTACTTCGGTGAAAACCTATTCAATAGACTCATAATAACCTCTATTTCAGCGAATAAAACCAAAAACTGGTAAATATGAAACCATTCAAATTAAATTATTTAATACATTTGATTATTAAATTGTTAAGTATTTTACGCTGTCTATTAATTTCAATCTATATTAGTTTTTCATTCCTTTCCCTTTCTCAAACAGAAGGAAATTTGTTTTTCGCATCGCCATCAGTTCATGAGATACGGTTTACTTTTCATCAAACTAATTATTGGGATTCGCTAGTGGCGGGATACTCAGGCGACTATTACATTGCGTGTGACGTAGAAATTGATGGGCAAATGTATTTGGACTGTGGCGTAAAAATGAAGGGGAATTCATCTTACAACAACCCTAGTAATAAAAAGTCTTTTAAAATTGATTTCAACGAATATACTGCCGGACAAAATTGTGATGGACTAAAAAAAATAAACTTAAATAATTGTTTTAAAGACCAAACATTTCTTCGGGAAAAATTAATGCTCGATTTCCTAAATCAAATCGGGGCTTATGCGCCACGATGTCATTATTCTAACTTATACATAAACAATCAATTATGGGGTTTTTATACTGCTGTTGATGAGATCGACAAAACATGGCTAAACCGAACCTTTGGTGACGATCAGGGTAATTTATTTAAAGGTGATCCTAGTGGTGATTTGAAATGGCTTGGATCTTCTCAATCCTTATATACTTCTAAATATGAACTTAAAACGAACGAAACAGCTAACAATTGGTCAGATTTGATAAACTTCATCAATACATTAAATAACAGCAACATATCCACCTTAAATCAAAATTTAGATACCATTTTTGATGCTGAAAACTACATGAAGACCTGGGCGAGCCATATTTTATTTGCCAATTTAGATTCATATATTGGTAGTGGACATAATTTTTATCTATACTACGACTCCTTAGCTACAAAATTCAGATTTATTACTTGGGATGTCAATGAAGCATTCGGTAATTTCAAAATGGGACAAAGTATTACACAATTAGAACAAATGGCGATTAATTTTGCTCCTCCACCAATGGGCAACAGACCTTTAACGGAAAAGCTTATTCAGAATACCACGTATTATGGTCTATATAAAACAGTTATATGTGGGTTGCTTCAAAATGAATTTAGCATTTGGTCCATGGAAGCACATATTGATGAATTAGCTAATCTAATTCGTCCTCACGTTTATGCAGATCCCAATAAATTTTTTACTAATCAAAATTTTGAAGACAATATTG
>VGML01000330.1 GCA_016866415.1 Bacteroidota bacterium
TAGCTTGTTGAATTCGGAAGAATTCGATTGATAATGGAATTGATTCTTTTGGTTCTGAAATTCAACTTCTTCATAATTCCAAAATACTGAATCAGGCACACGATAAACTAATTTCAAAAGCTTTACAAACGATTTCAACGGTGCCTTCTCTGGCTGATTGTTTAAATTTGACGATGTAGCTTCGTCTAATTGAGCGAACAATCTAGTTTCTTGAATGTCGTCGATACACGAAATGGAATAGCCTGCATCGTTTTTGTACTTTTTTACAACGTCATACATGCGACCATTCATTTTGAATTCGTGGTCGTTAATCCAAGTTAAGTGTTGAAATTCTATTTCTGTAAAATTGAATTGCTTGAATTCATTTTGAGGCAAACTCTGCTTAATAGCAAGCTTGATATCCTTTCGAACATGGTAGCGCTCAATCTCGAAATAGACAAAAAATCCGGCAAGTTGCCAAAAGAAAACTATTAGAAATAAAAACGAAAAGAGCCGTTTCACCCAACAAATATAGTAAATTTGGCATTCAACTAAAAATGGCAAAAGAACAAAAACTTTCAGCTCCAAAAACCTTCCGTTATTGGATTTCGGGTGATATTAAAAAAGCAGATAAACTTTTAGTCGTTCTACATGGTTATGGTCAATTGGCAGAATTTTTCATTCGTAAATTCAACGGAATTCCAAAAGATTATTTAATTGTTGCTCCTGAAGGTATGCATCGCTTTTATTTAAATGGAACTTCTGGTCGTGTTGGCGCATCCTGGATGACGAAAGAAGGGCGTGAGTCGGATATCGCTGATAATTTAAATTGGTTGACACAATTGTTTTTTGAACTGACCAAACAAAAATCATTTAAAAAAACGATTCTACTCGGTTTTTCGCAAGGTGGAGCAACAGCGGCAAGATGGTTTTACAGTAAAAAAGTGTCATTTGATCAACTTATTCTTTGGGCATCCGTATTTCCTCCTGATTTGGAAAAGCCTGAAATTAAATCAAACTCAAACAATTATTTTGTTATTGGAACCGAAGATGAGTTTTACAATTTAGAAGCGCAAAAGAATGAAATAGAATTTTATGAGAAAATTGGCTTTCAGACTTTACATTTTGAAGGAAAGCATGATATTGAAATCAGAACTCTAAATCGAATATTAAAAGAAAAATAACTTAATCTTTCTTTCCCTCCCACTGTCCTACAACCGCTGTTGCTATTGAATTCCCAAGCACATTCGTAGCACTTCGGAACATGTCACAGAAATGATCAATAGGTAAAATCAAAGCCACTCCTTCAATCGGAATGCCAAACATCCCGCACGTTGCAGCAACGACAACCAAGCTAGCTCGTGGTACACCTGCAATTCCTTTGCTCGTCAACATTAATACAATCAACATTGTTAACTGTGTTCCTAAATCCAAATGAACGCCATATACTTGGGCTATGAAAATACTAGCGAATGTCATGTACATCATGCTACCATCCAAATTAAAGGAATAACCCAGTGGCAGCATAAAGGAAACAATTCGATCCTTGATTCCAAATCGCTCTAATTCTTCGGTTAATTTTGGAAAAACTGCTTCACTACTGGTTGTTCCGAAAGCAATTACCAAGGGACTAACAATTCGTTTAAGTAATGTTTTCAAATGTTTTCTCAAAAACAGATAACCGACTGTCAACAATACAACCCATAGCGAGGCTATTCCAACTAAAAACGAACTAAAAAACTTGGTGTAAGTGATCATCAAATCTGAAATATCTTTCACTGCAAAAACACCAGCAATTGCACCAAAAACCCCAATCGGAGCGAATTTCATTACAAAATTCACCATCTTTAAAATCACATGAGACGTTTTGTCAAACGCCGAAATGATAGGTTTTACATTATCGCCAACTGAAGCTGCTGCAAGTCCAAAAAAGATTGAAAAGACTACAATTTGAAGAATCTCGTTCGTCGCCATCGCCTCAAATACGGATTTTGGAATGATATGCTCCACAAAATGCTGAATGGAGAAATCTTGAGTTTTTTCAGTTACTTCATTGGCGGCTGACAAATCAACATCAGCTAAATTCAAGCCATATCCAGGCTTTAAAAAATTCACCCAAACCAGACCTATAATTAATGAAATAAATGAAGCCGAAAAGAACCA
>VGML01000331.1 GCA_016866415.1 Bacteroidota bacterium
GCTTCAATCATTAATGATGTAATTCGTCAGGTGATAAAGCAGGTAAAATACAAGAAAGACCCGAATACAGCCTTGGCAATCACCTATATTACATTAAATATCGATGCTCAATAGCTATCAAGCTGCTATCGATTGGCTTTTCAAACAATTTCCTTCATATCAAAATATTGGTGCAAGTGCATACAAACCTGGACTTGAACGCGTCGAACAATTACTTACTGAATTAGGAAATCCACATCAGGACTTAAAAATAATTCACGTCGCTGGAACAAATGGCAAGGGTTCTACAAGTTCGTTTATGGCTTCCTACTTTACTGAAAAAGGCGAAAAAGTTGGGTTATTTACCTCACCACATATTTTTGATTTTCGAGAACGAATTCGGGTGAATGGAGAAAAAATATCTGAAGAATTTGTTCTTGAGTTTTGTAATCGAATGCAAGACTTAGATTTACAAATTGAACCAAGTTTTTTCGAGATTACATTTGCGATGGCTGTTTGCTATTTTCATTCCACAAGCTGTTCTGTTTGCGTTTTGGAAACCGGAATGGGAGGTAGACTGGACGCCACTAACATTGTAGTTCCAATTGTTAGCGTTATTACGAACATCGGTTTCGACCACACCCAATTTTTAGGAAACACCTATTCAGAAATTGCTTTCGAAAAAGCTGGAATCATTAAAAAAAATACGCCTGTTGTCATTGGCGAAACGAACTCAGAAACAAAAACAGTTTTTCTCAATACAGCAAAGTCTCAAAACGCTGAAATTATTTTTGCCGAAGAAGAAGCGCTTCCTGAAATCTCCAATTTACCGCTTTACCAATTGAAAAATCTCAGAACGACGATCAAAGCACTTGAAATTTGTGGATTTGCAATTGAACTGATTTTCTTGGAAAAAAGCCTTAAAAATCTTCATTTAAACACAGGATTTTTCGGTCGTTTGACAGAAATCTCTCAAAACCCGCGAGTCATTTTAGACGTCTCTCATAATTTGGAAGGAATCAAAGCCACTTTGGAATCGATTCAGCCCAAACTCAATGGTCAGTTATTCATACTTTATGGAGCCTCTGCAGATAAAAATGTTGAGAAAATCATTTCACAATTTCCTAACGATGCAATTATTCATTTATGCAAGTTTACAAATGAGCGAAGTATGTGTTTTGAAGAACTTAAACGTTTAAAAACTAAAGACAAACGCATTGACAAAGTCTTTGAAAATGTAAATAAGGCCATTGCAGAAATCAAATTAATTATGACCGGAAATGATTCGCTTTTGGTAACTGGAAGCTTTTTTTTAATTGCGGATGTTGAAATGAATTAATTTTAAATCGGAATTTTACGATAAATCATTACTTTTGCATTAATGGAAAAACAAGTGATTCTAAATTCCAAACACCTGGAACTCACACTGAATCGACTTTGTTATGAATTAATTGAATCGCACAATGACTTCTCGGAAACGGTTTTGGTTGGTTTGCAGCCCCGAGGTGTGCACGTTGTTACTCGACTAAAAAAACAACTTGAAACTATCCTTCAAAAAGAGGTGCTTTGTGGAAATTTGGACATCACCTTCTTCCGAGATGACTTTCGTAGAAGAGAAAAACCGCTTATTCCGAGCATCACCAACCTAGATTTCAGTATTGAAAATAAAAAAGTGGTACTCGTGGATGACGTACTTTATACTGGTCGAACCATTCGTTCAGGACTAGATGCCTTGCTAACGTTTGGTCGTCCATCAAAAATTGAATTACTTGTATTAATCGATCGCCGATTCAGAAGGGATTTGCCTATTCAAGCGAACTACATCGGAAAAGCAGTTGACACCTTGGTTTCAGAGCGTGTTTCTGTAGAATGGAAAGAATCAGAAGGCGAAGATAAAGTTGTATTATTTACCAAAGAAAACAATGAATAACATCAGCGTTGATCATTTAACCGGAATCAAAAACCTCACACCCGAGGACATTCAACTCATTTTCAAAACCGCTGATAGTTTCAAGGAAGTCATCAACCGACCAATTAAAAAAGTTCCGACGCTTCGCGACATTACAATTGCCAATATTTTCTTCGAAAACTCCACACGTACCAGACTTTCCTTCGAATTAGCGGAAAAAAGACTTTCAGCTGATGTCGTTAATTTCAGTGCCT
>VGML01000332.1 GCA_016866415.1 Bacteroidota bacterium
GTATATTAGGAATTGTCAACGACGAAAATCATCAAGTCGTTTTCTCTGATACTCCCGGGGTCGTTAATGCTGCTTACAAGATGCACGAGATCATGATGGATTATGTAAACACTTCTTTAAAGGACGCGGATGTTTTACTTTTCATTACGGATACCTTGGAATCAGAAATGAACCACAAGGAAACGCTCGAGAAAATCAAGAAGTTAAAGGTTCCTATACTTTGTCTAATCAATAAAATTGACCTTTCCAATCAAGAAAAACTAACCGAACGAGTTCTTTATTGGCAAGAACAACTTCCAAATGCAATTATTTTCCCAATTTCCGCATTGCATGATTTCAATATTGATCAAGTTTGGAATCGCATTTTGGAACTTATTCCTGAAAATCCTCCCTATTATGACAAAGAGGAAATTTCGGATCGACCTATGCGCTTTTTCGTTTCTGAAATCATTCGAGAGAAAATATTTTTACACTGCCAAAAGGAAATACCTTATAGTTGTCAAATAGAAATTGAAGAATACAAGGAGGAAGGTTTGATGACTAAAATTCGCGCTTTGATCATTGTGGAACGAGATTCTCAACGAGGTATAATCATCGGTAAAGGTGGAGAAATGTTAAAACGAATCGGTCGAGAGGCTCGTATCGAAATCGAGAAATTTACTGGAACCAAAGTATACCTTGAAAATTACGTAAAAGTTGACAAAGATTGGCGTTCAACCGAGGCCAAATTAAAGCGATACGGATATTAACCGACATAATATTAACAGAATCAAATGGGCAATATAGTTGCAATTGTGGGTAGACCAAATGTTGGAAAATCGACTTTATTTAATCGATTAACGGAATCACGTGATGCAATCGTTAAAGAGGTTAGTGGTGTTACGAGAGACCGAATTTATGGTAAAGGAGAGTGGAATGGGTATCAATTTTCAGTTATAGATACTGGAGGTTATGCAACTACGCACGAGGATATCTTCGAGGGTGAAATTCGTAAACAAGTTGAAATTGCGGTTCAAGAGGCTACGATTATCGTCTTTATGGTTGATGTAATGACAGGAATTGTTGAAATGGATGAAATTGTGGCTCAATTGCTTCGTAAGTCCAAAAAACCTGTTTTGGTTGCTGCAAATAAAGTTGATAATACAGATAGAATAGGGCTTTCCTCTGAATTTTATTCATTTGGACTAGGTGATGTTTTTGATCTTTCCGCAACAAATGGTGGTGGAACAGGTGAACTTCTGGATGAAATGGTTAAATATTTCAAAAAAGAGGATGAGTCGATTCGCGAAGAAGATTCTTTACCTCGAATAGCTATTGTTGGGAGACCAAATGTTGGGAAATCATCGATGGTAAATGCATTGACAGGCCAGGAACGAAATATTGTTACTGATATTTCAGGAACAACACGAGATGCCATTCACTCGAGATATAAAGCTTTTGGATTTGACTTTTTATTGATTGATACAGCTGGAATTCGTAAAAAAGCCAAAGTAACGGAAGATATCGAGTATTACTCTGTTTTACGCTCAGTTCGAACGATTGAAAATGCTGATGTTTGTTTGCTAATGATTGATGCATCAGAAGGAATTCAGAAACAAGACTTATCCATTTATTACATGATTGAGAAGAATTCTAAGGGAGTTGTTGTAATAGTTAATAAATGGGATTTAGTCGAAAAGGATCAAAACACAATGATTCAGTTTGAAAAAATCTTACGTGAGCAACTAGCTCCTTTTAACGATGTTCCAATCATTTTTACTTCAACGATTTCAAAACAACGTATTCATAAAGCTTTGGAAAAAGCAATGGAAGTGCATGAAAACAGAGTGCGTAAAATCCCAACACATCAGTTAAATGAGGTAATGCTGGATATTATCAATGCGACTCCTCCCCCTGCAATGAAAGGGAAGTATATTCGAATAAAATTTGTTCAAATGCTTCCTACGCATGCGCCAACTTTCGCCTTCTATTGCAATCTTCCGCAATATATTCCAGATTCCTACAAACGCTTTTTAGAGAACAGGTTAAGAGAAAAGTTCAACTTTGAAGGAGTTCCTTTGAAATTGTTCTTCAGAAAGAAGTAGCTTAACGTATCAGGTTGATGTGTCCAGTTACCACAACTTTCTCGTCCGTTT
>VGML01000333.1 GCA_016866415.1 Bacteroidota bacterium
TAAGAACTAAATCTATTTCATCCATTTGGCGAAAAATGCAATCCAAAGGAATTCCATTTGAAGAAGTCTTTGATGTTTTTGCGATTCGAATTATTGTTGAAACTCCGATAGAATTAGAAAAACCCGATTGTTGGCGGATTTATAGTATTGTAACCGATTATTATCAGCCGAGTCCTGAACGTTTGAGAGATTGGATTTCAACGCCTAGAGCAAATGGTTATGAGTCCTTGCATACCACGGTAATGTCACCTACTGGAAAGTGGGTAGAAGTTCAAATTCGAACCAAGCGTATGGATGAAATCGCAGAACGTGGACTCGCAGCTCATTATAAATATAAAGAATCTAAAAACGATGATAACAAATTCGATCGTTGGATTGCTGAAATTCGCGAGCTTTTGGATAACCCCGAGTCAAGTGCATTGGATTTTGTGAATGATTTTAAATTGAATTTGTTCAATGATGAAATCTATATCTTCACACCAAAAGGCGAGTTACGTGTTTTGCCAATTGGTTCTACCATTTTGGATTTTGCGTACGACATCCATACGGATATTGGAAATAAATGCATCGGAGCTAAGGTTAATAACCGTTTGATGCCCTTGAGTTACCAATTGAATAATGGCGACCAACTCGAAATCATTACATCGTCTAAGCAAAAACCGAATGAAGAATGGTTGCGATTTGTGGTTTCGGCAAGAGCCAAGCAAAAAATAAAATCTTCCTTAAACGAAGAACGAAAGTTGATAGCACAGGATGGAAAAGAAATTCTAGAGCGAAAATTTAAACAGTTCAATTTTAGAATGAGTTCTGATAATATTTCATTTCTTGAACGCTTTTTTGCTGTGGGAAGTGCTACTGAACTTTACTTTAGAATCGCTAAAGGTAAAATTGACCTTTCTCGATTGAGGGAATTGGAACACAGTCATGGTATCATTCAATTGCCTAAAAAGGATATCGTAGTCAAAAAGAATAGGAGCACTGAAAATGGTAATAATATTCTTGGAATTGATACGAAGCAAGACACAATTCTGATTGGCGATGATTTCAAAGGCTTCGATTATCAAATGGCAAAATGCTGTAATCCGATTCCGGGAGACAAAGTTTTTGGTTTTATAACCATTGGAGAAGGAATTAAAATTCATAGGTTTAACTGTCCGAATGCAGTTCATTTGATGGGAAAAATGGCTTATCGATGTATCAAAGCACGCTGGAAATCAGATCATCTTGTGGAACGTGTAGCTGCCATTCGTATCATAGGGATTGATCAATTGGGATTGGTAAATAAATTGACAGAAATCATCTCCAAACAGAATAATGTCAACATGAAAAGTATTTCCTTTGACACGAACGATGGTGTGTTTGAAGGTAAAATAAAAGTTTTGGTTTACGATACGGAACAATTGGAACAGTTAACTCAAAAATTTGAGGAAGTGGATGGAGTACAACGTGTTACACGTTGGGATACGGAGGAGGAAAGTCCGTTTTAAATCTCCTTAAAAGCATCTGTTAAACAATCTATTAAATCCATAGCATTCATAGTAATTTCATTCTTTTTCCGAGCAGCAAAATCGACTGCCAGAAAATGTATCCAAACACTCATTTGGCAAGCTTCATCCGCTGAATATCCTGGGATCGTTTTCAATGGTTGATGAATTAATAAAAAGTTAATGGTATGTTTAACTTTGGTGAAAAATTTAATAATTTGAACAAATAACTGTAATCATTAATTGATATAGAGATTCACAAATTTTAACTAATTTGCAACTGTTTTATGAAAGGCCCTTTCCTGTTATTTGTTTTTGTTCTTTTTTTGTTTGCTTGTGGATTAAATGCAAGTCAAGAAAAGTCTTTGAGTATGGCCGTTGCAAAGTATTTATTTGCGGTAAATGAGGATCTAAAACTTTCTCGAGCATCAAATACTCATCCTTCTGTTTTAAAATATTATAAAAAAAAGGGTAAAGAAGAATTCAAAAGTCTTTTTGACAAAGAAGAACAGATTTGGACCGATGCAGTTGTTGCAAAAATAGAGACGGATGGAAAAATAGTTCAAGTTGAGTTAAAAGTAGCATTAAAAAAAGATGAGTATTCCACACCAGAAAAAGAACGAATATCGA
>VGML01000334.1 GCA_016866415.1 Bacteroidota bacterium
TTGACGCGCATGGTAAAATTGCATTTCCAAGCTGAACGCATCGAAGATTTTCTCACTCATTTCGAAACAATAAAATTGAAAGTTTCTCAATTCCCCGGCTGCCAGGGAATGAAACTGTTACGTGGAAAAAATGATCCGTTTTTGGTTTTCACATATAGTCATTGGGAAAACGAAGAATCATTGGAGTCCTATCGCACTTCTGAATTATTTCAAACACTTTGGCCAAAGATAAAACCTTGGTTTGACCAAAAACCGGAAGCGTGGAGTGTGGAAACGCATTTTGATGGGTTTGACTTAAACCCTTGAATTGTCCTTTTTTCTTTCTGGAAATCTTTTTTTGAACCTCGGAGCCTGCTCCTTTTTCGCTGCAACTTTACCCGTCGCAGGAAAGGAATGATTGGAAACAACCGGAATGGTCAAACCTATTAATTTCTGAATGTCTTTAACATAAGCTTGCTCCTCGGTATTGCAAAATGAAACAGCTTTTCCAGATGCTCCCGCCCTGCCCGTTCGGCCAATTCGATGCACGTATGTTTCAGGAATGTTTGGAATGTCGTAATTCACCACAAATTCCAATTGATCAATATCGATTCCTCGAGCAGCAATGTCAGTTGCTACTAATACTCTCAGTGATTTATTTTTAAAATTATTCAAGGCATTTTGTCGTGCATTTTGAGATTTATTGCCGTGAATTGCTTCGGACTTGATTTGATTTCGATTTAGGATTTTTACTAACTTATCCGCACCATGTTTTGTTCTTGTAAATACCAACGCCGTTTCAATGTTGTTTGAATTCAAAACTTCTATCAAAAGATTTTTTTTGTTTTCGGTATCGACAAAATACATTTCTTGCTGAATCGTTTCCGCCGTTGAAGAAACTGGAGTAACTGCCACGTGACTTGGATTCGTTAATATCGAATTAGCCAAGGAAGTTATTTCTTTCGGCATCGTGGCAGAGAAAAACAAGGTTTGACGTTTCTCAGGAATTAATTTGATGATTTTCTTAACGTCGTGAATGAAACCCATGTCAAGCATTCGATCAGCTTCGTCTAAGACAAAAATCTCCAGATTTCTCAAATTGATATGTCTTTGACCTACCAAATCAAGCAATCTTCCCGGCGTTGCGACCAAAATATCTACACCAGCTCTCAATCTATTGACTTGCGAAGTTTGATTAACACCACCAAAAATAACGGCACTCTGCAATTTTAAATTTTTACCATAATCCTTGAAACTCTCGTCAATTTGAATTGCCAATTCCCTTGTTGGCGTTACAATCAATGCGCGAATAACGCGTTTTTGATCAGTATTCTTCGTTGTTTGTAAACGCTGTAAAATTGGAATAGCAAAAGCCGCTGTTTTTCCTGTGCCGGTTTGCGCGCAACCCATAATATCTTTCCCCTTAAGGACTTTTGGAATTGCTTGTTCTTGGATTGGTGTTGGACTCGTATAACCTTGTGTGTGAAGAGCGTTTAAGATCGGCTCTAAAAGATCTAGTTCTTTAAATGTCATAAATTAGATTCAACTCTAAGTATGAAATTAAAGACCTAGAATTTAAACAAATGTAAGGATTAATGTTGATTTGCTTATTGTTTTAAATATGAAATTCTAATAGGTGCGGATAATAAACTTATTTTCTTTCGCCCAAATTTTAATGATTCGATCTTCCAAAGGCAAACACGATCTGTTTTTCTTTCCTCTTTTCTGAACGATGGTGTTTCGATTTACCTCGATGGTAATCAGTGATTTTTCAATCGTTTGAATGAAATCGATTTCACCTCCTTCCGATGGTTCTTTTTCATGAAATTCGATAACCTCTCTCAGAGAAAAAATAAAGGCACCGTATTTCATGCATTTATTAGTATAAGTTCCTACGCAATGCCCAAGCTCTCCCCCTTCAAAAGCCAAATCTCTATTCGATAATAATTGACGAATCACATATTTTTTGTCGTCTTCTTCAAAATGAAATAATTGAATAGAAGATTTGGGTAGTTTTATTAGTTTATCTAGTTTACCATATTTATAATTTCCAACCGCTTCATGCCATTCATTTGATTCATTAGCCAAATTTGCTATTTTCTTTGTTT
>VGML01000335.1 GCA_016866415.1 Bacteroidota bacterium
TTTATATTCTCGTTTTAGTTCATTGTCAGGAATTAATTCCTCCAATGCTTTTGAAATTTCTTCACAAAGTCTGATCGTTTTCTCGTCTAAGTCAGTTAAGAAACTTGCACTGATTGTTCTGCCTGTTGCCATTGCTAAATTTAAATTTGATTTAAATTTGTAAAATTAGTAATAGAATATTCGGTTTTTGATAAGGTTTGTATTTTCTTGTCCACAATGAATTTAAGAAATTTGAGTTTGTTTTCCTTATCAAAATGGCACATAACGGTTTGCGTGTAGGCGATGTCCCGAGAGGAACGATTCGGGATTTTGCTTACACGCTGTTATGGGCTGGTTTTAATTGTTTGAAATGTTAGCGTTTTTTTATTTTTTAGAATTGTTAATCTAAAAATTAGTTTAGTTGGTTTTCGATGCGGGTATTGATGAAAATTATTATCAACGATCCATTTAGATAAATTGACATTGTTAAAATCATAAGCTTTCTTTTTAGAAGTGCCGCAAGCTGCTTTGCAAAAGAGAATCAAACCTTCAGTTAAAATAAATTCAACTGATTCTAAATGAGTGAAATATTTTATAGATTCCTCCTTATATAAGCCAAGTCTCCAATTCTTGGCTGTTGGTTGTATAGTTAAAGTAATTGTTTTCAATTTCTTAGACCTTTTGTATTCTTATTAATCTTATACAGCTGATAAGCCTGAATTCCAGTCAATAAATTATTCGTATTAATTGAAGATTGAACTTCCTTCAATTGGCTTGTAACCGACCTGTTTAGGTCTTCGAATGACTCTTGAGTAACGTAACTTAAATGACTCAACTCACTCACAATATTTTGCTCCATATTGTATATAGAATACATTAAATCATCCAGTTTATCACCAATATTTGTGAGTTTTTCTGAAACCTCATTTTCCCAATTTGAATTAAACATTCCAAGTTTGTCAAACGATTCATAGATTTCATAGAACGTTATTAAATCTTCCGAAACCATTGAGCCAATCATATTTATTGAATGAAATAACAAAAGCTCATATGCATGAATTTGGTTTTTCAAAAGATGTACTCTTTCTTCTAATTCTTCCTGCGTACTGGTATCGCGTATTGATTCGAAAATCTTTTGAGTATTTTGCTTTTTTGTTTTAATGAAATTAGAAACTTTAACAAACTGATGAATGTAATTTTTATCAAATGCAATTATTGTTTTTTGGTTTTTGTTAAGTAATTGGTTAAAATCGTTATCAATTAGATCAACCTCACCATCATTATTTTGATCGAGTTCATTTAAAGTCGAGGAAATATTATTACTTAGATTATTTATTCTGTTTATTTCTCGAATTCTTTCTTTTTCCATCTTAACTTTTTCCTTTTCGATTCTTTCCTTTTCATTCTTTTCTAGAATTTCTATAAGTATTTTTTTGATGAAATCATATATATCTTGAGCTGTGTCATTTTTTAGACCCATATCAATATCTAAAAAGTCTTTTTGTGAATTTTGATTATTTGCTTTTGATTTTAAAATTTTATTTTGATCAATAGCAAATATTCGTATTACTTTAATGTTTAAAGGATTTGAGTTTATACCGATACCAAGTTCTTCCAATCCAAGAATTTTGAAATTCTTTATATTATCAAATTCTATTATTTCTGTAATTTTTTCTCCAAAACCAAATAAACCACTTTTATAAGTGATTTCTACCTTATTTTCGTAAATCTTAACTGAACCTAATCTTTGGTTGAATTCTTTAAGTAATGTATTCATAATGTCTTGTTATTATTTTAAACTTGCCCATAACTAGCTTATAAGCGCTATAAACCTTCCTCAAGCACACCGATTCGGCTGTATAAGCGCAGGTTTTTAGCGTATGTACGAATATACGGTTATTTCTTACAAATCATCGAAAGGCGAATGCCTTGTGTTGAAGCCCACTTAGGGTTTCAAGCTCGCCAATAAGACCTTTTCCCATCCTTGCCAACGGTATTGAAATCCCAGGGTTTCGTTGTGCCAAATGAAGCAAAAGGTGCCGCCGTTGCGTTGAACCGCGGCTTTTAATGCTTGCACCTCCGTTTGTGCTTGCTCCGGGGTGAG
>VGML01000336.1 GCA_016866415.1 Bacteroidota bacterium
TCTGATTTTTCAAAACTATATCAAGGCGAAGGTAAAAAAGGAACTTTTTCAGTGTATTCGACTAACAAAGAATTAGATATACAATTTGGAGGAGAGCGTTGGTTCTTTACTTTTGAAGTTAAGGATGAGTACCACATCATTTTGAGGCCTAATGAAGGTAGTAGTACCTCTCAAATTATGCATTTGTTTTCAGTGCCTGAAATTTAAAATTTCTCGAATGCTCCTAATCCGAAAAGTGCAAAGTCGAAACGTGCAGGATCTAAAGGGTCTAGTTTAAGGAATACATTTCTCAATTCTTCATTCGTTTTCCAGTCATTTTGATTTCGTTGTAAGATCCCAAGTTTTCTAGCAATATTTCCTGTATGGACATCCAGAGGGATATATAATTCAGAGGGTGAAACGGATTTCCAGAGACCAAAATCAACACCTTTTGCATTCGAACGCACCATCCATCTTAAAAACATTACCAATCTTTTTGCTGCCGATCCTGCTTCTGGGTTGGAGACATGCTTAATTGTTCTAGCTTCGCTATTTAAGGAAAGAAAAATGGTTCTGAAAGCGATTATTCGATTTTTTAGATTCTTATCTGATGAAAGAAATTGTTTTTCCAAGCCGCCATTTTGATAACAATGTTTCAATGCGCTAAAAAAGTAGGCTAAGTCTTTTGAGTTGAATGTCCTGTGAACAAAGTCATATTCTTTACCAGGATTATAATTCATGATAAAGTCATACGGAGAGTTGCCCATAATGCGCATTAATTTTTCTCCACTTTTAATAATCGATTGACGATTTCCCCATGCGATAGTGGCAATTAGAAATGCAGCAATTTCAATATCTTCTTTAATTGAAAATTTCTTAGGGATTTGTATTGGATCGGAATAAATAAAGTCAGGGTGTTCGTAAAAATCGCTTTTAAAAATTAAAAACTCCTGTAACTCTTTTTGCATGTTAAACGAATAGCCCGTCTTTCATTGTTAATTTCCTATCGGCCATATTCGCAAGATCTTCGTTATGGGTAACGATAACAAAAGTTTGATGAAATTCCTCACGTAATTTAAAAAATAGCTCATGCAGTTCTTTGGCGTTTTTGGTGTCTAGATTTCCGGAAGGCTCATCCGCTAAAACAACACTCGGTTCATTAATTAGCGCCCGACAAACGGCTATGCGTTGTTGTTCACCTCCAGAAAGCTCACTCGGTTTGTGATTTTTCCTATGATCTATCGAGAGTTTAGAAAGTAACATTTCGGCTCTTTCTTGAAGTTGTTTTTTGTTCGTTCCGGCAATCATTCCAGGAATCATCACATTTTCAATTGCCGTAAATTCAGGAAGCAACTGATGAAATTGAAAAATAAATCCAATGTGCTTATTTCTGAAGGCGGCAATCGCGGATTGATTCAAGGAAAAAGGAGATATGCCATTAATTATTATTTCACCTCCGTCAGGTTTATCTAATGTTCCTAAAATTTGCAATAAAGTGGTTTTTCCTGCGCCGGAGGAACCAACAATTGAAACTATTTCACTTTTTTCAACGCGCAAATTAACCCCTTTCAATATGGCTAATTCTCCGTAGGATTTGGTGATATTTTGAGCGATGAGCATCAAGGGTTTAATTTCAAATTATGTCCAAATTTATCTCTTTTTGCCTTTAAATATTGAGCGTTGTGCTCATTGCTTTCAACCTCTAACGGTACATTTTCAACGATTTCAAGTCCGTATCCAATTAATCCTGTTCTTTTCTTTGGATTATTAGACATTAACCGCATCTTTCGCACTCCGAGATCCCTTAACATTTGCGCACCGACACCATAGTCGCGCTCGTCTGGTTTAAATCCTAATTTAACATTTGCATCAAACGTGTCGAAGCCTTCTTCTTGAAGTTTATATGCTTTGAGTTTGTTAACTAAACCAATTCCACGGCCCTCTTGGTTCATGTAAACGATAACTCCTTTTCCTTCCTTTTCAATCATTTCCATGGCTTTGTGAAGTTGCGGTCCACAATCACATCGACACGAACCAAAAATATCACCGGTCAGACAA
>VGML01000337.1 GCA_016866415.1 Bacteroidota bacterium
TCTCCATTTTGCCTTCCTCAGGTCATAAAGTACATTACTTGTGAGCAAGCGTTGTTATCATACACAGAATCAGCTAACTGAATGGCATAGGGTAGTGTAGAGGTATTGACTTGTTGTGTTGGGAAACTTGGTTCTTGGCTTTGACCTTGTAGAACAACGAAATCCCAATTGCTTTGATTAATTTTAGCAAAAGTAATTGGGTCATTGGTGTGAGCTTGGAATGTAAACCCTCCGTTGGTTTTAGAATCCACATAAATTAAATCGCCTTTGGATTGTGTTAGATTCACAAGTACGGTAGGTAGGTCATTTGTGTAGATGTAACTATTTCCAATGAACAACACCGAAACTGAATCTTGCGAGAAAGAAAAATATGATGCGGTTAGGGCTAAAATAAAATGTAATTTCTTCATAATGTCGTAAATTTAACACAAGAAAATAAGAAATGAAGATTTGTGCTTTTTTCGTCGTCCTTTTTGTTGCTAACTTAATAAAGGCTCAATTTAATTTTTCGTTCAAAGACAGCATACCAGTAAGAGTTTTTGGCGAAGATCTTCAATTTCCTTGGGCAGGTGGACTAAACAATGCGCAATTTTCGGATTTAGATTTTGATTATGACGGAGATTTAGATTTACTCATTTTTGACAGAAGTTCGGATCAAATTAGATTGTTCGAAAATTCAGGAAATACATACAGGCCTTATTTAAATGCAAGCGCATTATTCCCTTCGGACATACGTTACAGGTTGTTTTCTATTGATTACAATCAAGATGGTAAAAATGATTTGTTTACTTATGGAATTGGGGGAATTAAGGTATATAAAAATACAGGTAACTCTACAATTGGATTACAATGGGAGTTGGTGAAAAATTTATTGTATTCAGATAATTGGGGAACAAACTTGAATCTTTACGTAAGTTCAGCAGATATTCCAGCGATTGTTGACGTGGATAATGACGGAGATATAGATGTTCTAACATATCATATTGGCGGAGAATATTTGCAATATCACAAGAACCTTAGTCAAGAATTATATGGTCATTCTGATTCTCTTCAATTTGAACTAAGAAATGAATGTTGGGGTGGATTTCGAGAGGATGTAAATTCAAATAGTGTTTTTCTTAATGACCAAACCCCTCCATGTCAGGGTGGTAATGTGCCTAATCCGGAGTTTAAACCAAACGATCAACTTAAGGCGCATGCTGGGTCCACTGTTTTGGCATTTGATTACGATGGTTCGGGCGTCAAGGATTTACTTTTAGGAGATGTTGCGCATCCAAATTTGATCTTATTAACGAATGGAGGAACAACAGTTAATTCTAATTCCTTGATTATAAATCAAGATCCAAATTTCCCTTCCAATTCAATTCAAGCAAACATTCAGTTATTTCCAGCTTCTTTTTGGCTAGATGTTGATTTTGATGGCAACAAAGATATATTGGTAGCACCTAATGCGAAAAATGTCTCAGAGAATGAAAAAAGCGTCTTATTATATAAAAATACAGGAACGAATAGTTCGAATAATTTTGTCTTCCAGACCAAAGCTTTTTTGCAAGAAGACATGATTGAACATGGTACAGGTTCCATTCCTGTCTTCTGTGATATTGATAATGATGGACTAACGGATTTGTTTGTTGCCAATTTCTATGCATATAAACCAACTTTATTGAAAGAGTCGAGAATTGCATACTATAAAAACACTGGAACGATCACTCAACCCTTTTTTACTTTGGTTGATTCTGATTTTCTAAATTTTGCGTCAAGTCCATACGGATTGCGAATTATACCAAGTTTTGGTGACCTAGATGGTGATGGAAAAAAAGATATGATACTTGGCTTTGAAAATGGAACAATTGGATTTTTCAAAAACACAACTGTTGGTTCTTCGATTTCTTTTGCACCCCCTGTATTGAACTTAAACGACGCAAACGGGACATTAATTTCAGCCGGTCAATATGCTTGTCCTCAATTAGTTGATTTAAATAAAGATGGAGTGCTAGATTTAGTTCTGGGAAAAAAAACGGGGGAAA
>VGML01000338.1 GCA_016866415.1 Bacteroidota bacterium
GAAAACCATACTCCGCATTGAAGCGACCGATTTTCTTTGCAAAATCTGACATTGGATCCTTGCCATGCCAAACACCCCAATAGTGCTGAGAACCGTGGTCGTAAAATTCTTCCTTACCCCAATTACTTAATGGCGAAGTGTGAATATATGCTGTTTTTGAATAAGTAGAAACAATATTCGGAATTAAGGTTTGAAATAAATCAGCATACGCTTTTTCGATTACTTTTTGATTGGACTCATTTAAGTTATATTGACTTTGAAATCCCCAATTTTTCCAAGCCACATCTACCTCATTATTTCCGTTAAATAGAATTACACTTGGATGAGAAGCAATTCTTGGAACCTGAAAAATCAACTCCTCTTTCACTGAAGATAAAAAAGCTGAATCTCCGGGATACATGGCGCAAGCGAACATAAAATCTTGCCAAACCATTATTCCTTTTTCATCACACGCTTGATAGAAAACGTCATCTGGGTAATAGCCTCCACCCCAAACACGAACCATGTTAAAATTGGCTTTGACCATTTGATCAATCATTTCAACAATTTCTTCGTCTTTGACAGCCGCTGGAAAAACCGATTGTGGGATGTAATTCGCTCCTTTGCAGAAAATTGGAAGTTCATTAATTACAAATTGATAGGAAGTTCCCCATTGATCCTTTTGTTGAACTAATTCCGCTTTTCGAATTCCAAAACGAACGATTTTCTCATCGACTAATTCCTTGTTTTGATTATAAATTCGTAGAGTATCTTGATACAGTTTTTGACCACCATAACCACGCGGCCACCAGAGTTCTGGATTGTCAATTTTCAAATCAATTTGAAATCCTTCTGGTTTAAGGGTGACATCTTCTTCGGTAATATTGCCCAAAAGATTTGAAACAAGTGAAAAGCCATTTTTATAATCCAATAAATTAATTCGGTATGTTACCCAAGCTGACTTTCCCGATATTTCTTTTGTAGTAACAACACAGCTCAAAATTTCATTTTCTTTACCAATTTCAATAGTTGCTACCTTCGATATACCAATCGTATTCATACGTAGTGCCCAATCCCAACCGAATTGATATTGCGGTTTTCGAGTTAATGGTGCCGCTTTTATTTTATTTAGATCGTTTGGTGCTGGGAAATGGAAATTTTCAGATTCAAATCGTTGCCTGTGATACAGAATTGGTGGTGTGAAAACTAGTTTAATCTCATTGTATCCACAAACAACTTTCTCCTTGATTTCAATCTGATGCGGATGAAAAAAATTATCAGCTGAATATATCTTTTCACCATTCAGAAAGACTTCAGCGTAGGTATCAATATTTGGGAAATTCAGTTTTAAACTTTTCGAATTGAATTCCTTTTCAGTCAAATAAAATTTTGATTTCAACTGCCAGGTTTCATTTTCAATCCAGGCAAATTGTTCTTCATTGCAACCAAAAAATGGATTTGGCAATTCACCGCTTTCGATTAATTTCTCCTGGATACTTCCACTTGAACCGAAGGCTTGCCATACATGATTTTTGTGATGATAGAATTCCCATGAGAGATGATGTTGAGCAAATAATTGATTTGACACAAATAAAACAATAATGATAAACTTAAAAAAAGACATTAGACTTAGTTTAATACAAAAGAAAAACTAAAAAACTTTGGTTAGTCTTTAACGCACCTAACATAATGTCCCATTATCCAAGAGGTTGAATTGAAATAAAATAAATCATCCTTGCGATTTCTCAAATATTCCATTTCTGTCGATTTTGACTCTTTATTAGCAATATTTACACGAGGAGTTTCATCATCCTGGTGATTGGATTGAAGCCAATAACATCCATCGTAACCTAAACCGCCGCAACCAACATCCCGCCATCCGCCTAATCCAATTTTCAAACACTTTTTGCTAAAATCTCCTCTGTCAATTATTGCCACATTATCACCATAAAAAACATCCTCAAAATAATAATCGGTTGTAAACAGATAATCCTGAAGTTCCCTCCATTCAGACTCCGTTGAAATATGCCAACCCTCGGGC
>VGML01000339.1 GCA_016866415.1 Bacteroidota bacterium
CGCAACCGATCTAATTCACTGTAGGAATTGCAAATAACAAGGACAAATGGAATTTAATTGGTTGTATTATTATCTTTTGCATTTTTTGCGTTTAAAAATTCCATGTGTTTTTTCATACGACGTATCATAAATGTTCTGAGTAAAAAAGCGAATAACGCTATGACCACAAAGATGTAATTATACCACCAATTTTCAAATCCATCTTTTAACCCAAAATAAGTAATTCCAATAAACATTATTATGGATGCAATTAGCCAAAAATAGCGCATGATATTAGCGTACGTTATCATAATTTAAAATTAATCTATTTCTAATTCTTTTTCTAGCTCCACCCTACCCGACGGTTTGAGTAAAACGTATTTACTAAAACTTTGATTTGTTCTTATCCCATCGCCCAAAACAATTCCTTTAGGCGATTTGATTATAACCTGTGAAATTGAATAAATTGAACTATCTTTTTGATTCCAAAATAAAGCTTCGGTCTCCAGCGTTTGCTTTTTTGCAAAATTGTATAATCGAACAGAGTCACGAACAAGAATGCTACCTTTTGAATAATTAATTTCTCCATACCGTGCACTCAGAGTTGATACTACCTCACCCTTTTCAGAGAAAAAATTCACGCGTAAACTGTCTTTTATTTTTGTAATTGATTCTTTGGATCTATAAGTTTCCGCTAAAGCAGCATATATTTCAACCTTGGCATAACCAGAATCAGAATAAATCATTTTCAAATTCTTGGTTGTCTCATCAGGTGATTTAGCATTGAACGTTATTTTTCTAATTGTTTCTAAGTCATTTTCACATGAACAAAATAACAACAGAAAAAACGAAAGAAAAAATTGATAAGATCTCATTTTTTAATCCAACTTACGCTTTCTAAACCATCGATCAAAATTTGAAGGAGAAATGACGAGACCGAAATTGAATGATAAAAATTCCTCGGACGTATAACCTAATTCATCAACACCTCTTTTTCCGAAACAAATCGATAAATTGAGAGAGGAAAGACCTTGCTGAGCTAGAATCGGCATACCAAAACCAACGGTCAAGGCTTGCTCTTTGTATCGCGTTCCAGATGACGATGCATAAGGTAAAAGAGCTGAATAAGTTCCCACTCGATAAGATATTTTTTCCAAAAATTTAAGCGTGGAAATGTTTTCATATAATTTAGATTCTGGTTTAAATTGAATGCCAAATCCAATTTTTGAAGCAGTTAAATTATTCCATTGTGATAAATTCTGAAAATCATGAGAGGGTGCGCTCACAGAGGTCAAGGAAGCCAAAACCGTAATCTGTGGGTGAAGCATGCGCGTTTTTCGTTTCCAATCTGGCAACATTAACTGGTATGACAAACCATATTTACTCTCCATTCCAAGCTTTGCTTTTGCATTGGTTTGAATGAAATCAAGCGTATCATAAGTGCCCAGCGTATTGATGTTTGAGGCAGTAAGGAGTTCCTCCGTAAACGTAGCATTAAACGATTGGCTCGGTGCATAAACTGCTGATAAGGTTACTTCATTCCTTTTCCCTATTTTTTGTCTGAAGAATGCTCCAAATTCATAATTGAAAGCTTTCAAGGATATACTATTTCGTCCAATTCCTCCAGAAAACGTATTCGGATCAATTAAAATAGCCTGTTTTTCATTGGTAACTATCCCAAAAAGGTAAGATGCATTGAAGCCAATCGATAATTTGGTACTATTTTTTTGAATGATGCCGTAAGAAAATCCTAAGAATAAATCTTGAATTCCACCTTGACCAGAATAAACATATTTCAAGGAATCCGTTCCAGTAAAAACCTTCTGGGTAAAAGAATATCCTCGCCCTGAAAAAGGTTTTAACCCAAAAGCCATTCCCATTCGTCTCTTCATTTTAAAACCCAAAGCGAAGTGATCTGCCATTGCCGAAAACTGATATTCCGGGATCTCATTGTACATATACTTCGAAGTGCGACCATAAATTCCAACAGAAAACAAGGTATTTCCTGAACTCAAAAGTGAGTATGATGCAGGA
>VGML01000340.1 GCA_016866415.1 Bacteroidota bacterium
GAATCACGTTTATAATTGGTTTGGTGCTATTCCTTCGGGTAAAAAACCGCCTCGAATGTTGCCACAAGAACCAAAACAAACAGAGTTTCGAGTGTTGGAAGTTGAACGAAAAGTTCCTGCGAATTCATTCTATTATGCTTTTAAGATGTCAGAGCGTAAGAATGAAAAATATTACGTTAGTGATGTTCTAAGTGATGCTTTGGGTCGAGAAAAATCAGGTCGATTACACCTCAAATTGAAAAAAGAAAAACAACTTGTTTCTGAAATTACAGCGTACATTACTGGTTCTTTGGACGACGGTTTATTTGTGATTTCAGGCAAATTGAATGAAGGTGTCAGTTTTGAAGAGTTTGATCAGTCGCTTTGGAATTGTTTGGCGGAGGTTAAGAAAACTGAAATTGACGATCATGAATTGGAACGGTTAAAATTAAAAATAAGAACTGCCCGTGAATTTCAAGAGCAAGGTTTATTAAATCGAGCCATGAATTTGTGCTTTTTTGAATTATTAGGTGATGCCAATGGAGTGAATGAGGAACACCTCATTTATCAGGCAATAACCCCTAGTTCAATGCGTTTGGTTGCCGAAGAAATCCTCCAAAAAGAAAATTGTTCTCTGTTGAAAATTAAATCAATCAAAGATGCTTGATAGAACTGTTGCCCCCGAAATTAAAGAAGTAGAGGAAGTTAAATTCATTTACCCGAAATTTGAAAAAGTTACTGAAAATGTTCCTTTTTTCTGGATTAAAGATGTTCCCAATGCCACAGCAAGATTAGATTTCTATTTCGATGCCGGAATCATCAGATCGAGGAGTTTAATAGCTTCTATTACAGCTGGTATGCTATTTTCTGGTTCCAACGTGAAGGATTCAACCACTTTTCATAACTTACTTGACGATGCTGGTGCATACCACGACATAAGTGTAACCCATGAACAAGCAGTTGTATCTTTTTATGGGTTGAATGAACAAATGATTCATATTTTTCGAATTTTTGAGGAGGCTATGGATACTGTTGTTTTTCCGCAATCAGAATTTGAAGAAATCATTAACGAAAGAAAACAGAAATTACAGGTGAGTCTCGAAAAAGTTGGTGTTTTGGCCCAAAGAGCCTTTCAAAAGTCGCTATTTGACCAAACGGATTATGGTAGATTTGCCAATTTGGAGGATTTTGATTCGTTGTTGCAATCTGAAATTGTTGATTTTTTCGAAAAATTTTATAAGAAAGGATTGGTGAAAATCGTTTTGGTTGGCGACATCCCTCAAAATGATGTTAACGATATCTTGAATCAATCTAAGAAATGGGCAATAAGTCACGTTCCCACGTTTAAAAAAGATTTTGTAAATCAATCATGTAGAATTCACTTGGAGAAGAAAGACGCAATTCAAACAGCTATACGAATTGGAAAATTGCTCTTCAATAAAGAACACGAGGATTACATCTCATTCAACATTCTCAATACGATTCTAGGTGATTATTTTGGAAGCCGCTTGATGAAGAACATTCGAGAAGATAAAGGATATACTTATGGAATTGGTTCTTTTGTAAGCGAACTTAATCATACAGGTTATTTCATCATCGCCACAGAAGTTGGATCCGATTTTGCCGAGAAAACGATTGATGAAATTCGAAAAGAAATTGAAATCCTACATACCGATTTAATTGACGAACAGGAACTTGATTTGGTAAGAAGTTATCTACTCGGACAAATCTTGAAAACCGCTGATGGGCCTTATGCAACGATGGATTTGTATTTAGGGGTTCAGAATCACGGAATGGATTTAGAATTTTATAATCGTTTCATCCATAAAATTCGAATGATTCAACCAATGGAATTGCGAGAAATTGCACGTAAATATTTAGTTTGGGACACCCTTAATGTCATTTCTGTTGGGTAGCAACTTTCTTATAAAAATCTCGTTATAATACTTTGTATTATGCTGCGTTATTGAATTAATGAGAAGGTTATTTTGCTTTTTAGTCTTTTTTTTCTGTTCTATCAGAGCAT
>VGML01000341.1 GCA_016866415.1 Bacteroidota bacterium
AAGTCAGCTGCCGAATTGAATTGGTATTTGAAAGACCCAAGAACAGATAAGGTTTTTGGAGTTGGAGCTGAAAAAGCATATAAGTTATTGTCTGGAAAAACACCTAAAGATGTTATCGTTGCTGTTATAGATAGCGGTGTTGAAACGGATCATCCCGATTTGAAAGATGTTATTTGGGTGAACGAAGACGAAATTCCAAATAATGGAATTGACGATGATAAAAATGGTTATGTAGATGATGTTCATGGGTGGTCTTTTCTAGGTGGATCCAAAGAGGATATCAACAAAGAAGCACTTGAACTGGCGAGAATGTGTCGCACAGAAGCAAACTATTTCAAAGGAAAGGATGTAGCTTCTTTAAATTCTGAGGATAAAACTCGTCACGAAAAGTATTTGAAGTTGAAAGGAGATTTGGATAAAGAAAACGCTAAAAATCAACAACAATACCAAGGAGTTGTAATGCTTTCAAATTACATTGATAATGTAAAAGCTGCTTCTAATGGTGTGTTCAGTAAAAAAACAAACAAAGCCTATGTTCCGAAAGATGAAATGGAAACTAGAATTAAAAAACGAATCGGTACGATCATGTTGGTTTATCCGCCAGATAAATTAGATAAGGAGCTTTCTTCCGCAAAAGAAACATATGGAGGTTTGATCAAAATGAATTCAATTGATGCAGACAGTGCAAGAAGATCAATCGTCGGTGATAATCCGAATGATATGACTGAGCGTTTTTATGGGTGTAATCGCTATGAAGGTCCAGATGCAATGCACGGCACACATGTATCAGGAATCATTGCTGCAAAAAGAGGAAACGGTTTTGGAATCGACGGAATTGCTTCAAACGCTAAAATCATGGTTCTTCGCGCCGTTCCAGATGGAGATGAGCGTGACAAGGATGTTGCGAATGCGATTCGATACGCTGCTGACAATGGAGCGAAAGTGATTAATATGTCTTTCGGTAAATATTATACACCAAATAAAGATATTGTTGATGATGCAATTAAATATGCTAAAAGTAAAGATGTATTATTTGTTCATGCTGCTGGTAATGATGCGAAGAATAAAGACATCGAGGATTCTTACCCAACACGTATACTAAACGACGGAACAATTGCTGACAACTGGATTGAAGTAGGAGCGAGCAGTTCAAAAAATAAAAAATTATTGGCTGATTTCTCAAATTATGGTTCTAAAACCGTAGATGTTTTTGCACCTGGTGTGGATATTTATTCAACTGTTCCAAACGCAAGTTATGAAGACGCTTCCGGAACAAGTATGGCATGTCCTGCAACTGCTGGTGTAGCTGCGATGATTCGTGGTTATTTCCCTGAATTGACTGCCGCACAAGTAAAAGAAGTTTTGATGAAAACTGCAATTCCATACACGAAAACAATTTCGATTCCTGGAAAAGAAGGAAAAGATGCAACAGGAACAATGAAAGATGTATCCATTTCAGCTGGGTTTGTGAATGCCGCTGCTGCTGTCGAATATTTGATGAATAAGTAATTACTAATGGGATTTGATGAAATGGAAGTTTCTTTAATTTTGTCAGTCAAAAAATAGATTATGCCAAAAATTTCAGATAAGGCGGTTGCTATGCCGGCTTCACCAATACGTAAATTGGTACCTTTTTCAGAAGCAGCCAAGAAAAGAGGAACTACTGTTTATCACTTAAATATTGGTCAACCGGATATTGAAACCCCGGAAGTTGCGCTTAATGCTATCAAGAACTTTGATGGTAAAGTGTTGGAATATAGCCATTCAGCTGGATTTGAAAGTTATCGTAAGAAACTATCAGCCTATTATTTGAAAACCGGAATTAATGTTCAACCTGAGGATATCATCATCACAACTGGCGGTTCTGAAGCATTGATTTTTGGTTTTATGACGACGTGTGATCCGGGTGATGAAGTTATTATTCCTGAGCCATTTTATGCGAATTACAATGGATTTGCTGTTACAGCAGGCCTGCATGTTGTTCCGGTAACTGCCAA
>VGML01000342.1 GCA_016866415.1 Bacteroidota bacterium
TATGCTAAATTTTCACGTTTAAACGATGCTTCGTGAATTCGAGTTTTTTTTAGTTTGAGTTGATTGATTATGTCTTCTCTAACTTTATTTGTAGCGGTTGCAGTTAGCGCAAGTATTGGAGTTAACGGATGAAATTCCCTGAGTTTATGAATTTGTTGGAAAGAAGGTCGGAAATCGTGTCCCCATTCGGAAATACAATGCGCTTCATCAACTACAATCAATCCGACATTCATCAATTTAAATCGTTCGATAAATAACTTGGATTGAATTCGCTCGGGTGAAGTATATAAAAAATCAAGCCCACCAAATCGTGCGTTGTCGAGAATAATATCAATTTCCCGAAAACTCATTCCGCTGGTGATTGATTTGGCTCGAATTCCAATTTTTTCCAAGTTTTGAACTTGATCCTGCATTAAAGCAATTAAGGGAGAAATTACTATTGTGATTCCTTCTCTTGCCAACCCCGGAACTTGAAAACAAATGGATTTTCCGCCACCCGTCGGAAGTAAAGCTAGTACGTCAAAGCCATTGATGGCGTCATCGACAATTTCCTCCTGCATTGGACGGAATTGCTCGAATCCCCAATATTTTTGTAATATGTCGCGACTGATTTTCAATATTTTGTCAACTTTTACAAAGGTAATAGAATTGAAATTGTGAAAAAATTATGTTGTTAACCTACTTGATAAACCTTATATTCGCACATCAAACTGAATAGCATGTCTGTGTCAACAATTAATTTTTCCATTCAAAAAGCAGAAAACTCAAAGGTTAATGCTGTTGAGTGGGACAACCTACCATTTGGAAAAGTATTTTCTGATCACATGTTTTTAATGGAATATGCGGATGGTGAATGGAAACAAGGTGCGATTATGCCTTTTCAAAATATTTCGATGCACCCTGCAATGTCTGCAATTCATTATGGTCAATCTATTTTTGAAGGATTAAAGGCTTACCGAACTGATAACAACGAGGTTAATATTTTTCGTCCTGACATGAATGCGAAGCGTTTTGCTGAATCGGCTAAACGAATGTGTATGCCCGAAGTTCCGGAAGAAATTTTTATGGAGGCAATTCGCAAATTAGTTGAAATTGATTCAAATTGGGTTACCAATAGACCTGGTTATTCACTTTACATTCGTCCGTATTTATTCGCAACTGATGAATTAGTTGGAATTAAACCATCTGATAAGTATAAATTCATGATAATTACTTCGCCAGTTGGAATGTACTATTCAGAACCAGTTCGCGTGAAAATTGAAGAACATTATACACGTGCGGCAATCGGTGGAGTAGGTAGGGCAAAGGCTGCAGGAAATTATGGGGCTTCATTATATCCTGCAAAGCAATGTCAGATTGAGGGATTTCATCAGTTGGTTTGGACTGATGCGAAAGAGCACAAATACATCGAGGAATCTGGAACAATGAACATCGTTTTCCAAATAGGAGGGAGGTTAATCTCACCAACCGAGGATGCGGATACGATTTTACGTGGAATTACAAAGCGATCCGTTTTGGAGGTTGCGAAAAAATGGGGTGTTGAAGTTGAAGAGCGAAAGGTATTGGTTGAAGAAATTGTTACAGCTGCGAAGAATGGAACACTTGAAGATGCTTTTGGTGCTGGAACAGCTGCTACGATTGCACAAATTGCTATTATCGGTTACCGTGACGAACGTTTGGAATTGCCACCATTAGAGGGTAGAACACTTTCAAATAAAATTAAAGCTTACATGGATGATATGAAAACTGGACGTATCGACGACGAATTCGGTTGGAATTATAAAGTATAAGTGTGAAATTTTTCGTTTTTCGCATCTCATAATTAAGATGCTTTCAAGACTATCATTTTTTTTCATTCTATTCATTGGCATTTCTTCGTTTCGTGCGCAAGTTGTTTCTATTAAGTGCGTTGACCAAAAAACTGGAGATTTCATTCCAAATGTCAATGTCTCTTTGAATTTATTCAAAG
>VGML01000343.1 GCA_016866415.1 Bacteroidota bacterium
ATGAGCGATCGAAGCAGCCATGCCGCAATTTCATAAGAAATCGGAAATCGATCATCTGTCCCACTTCCGAAATACCAATCCCAATCATTTGTTTGAATGAACATATTTTTCATAGAGTGATCAGTACTTGCAAACCAATTTTTTTCATTTGGAATATCATTTAATAAAATAACATAATCATCATTTGAAATGAAATTCTCTTTTCTGTATTTATTGCAAACATTGAATAACTGTTCCCATGTCAATACATTTGCTTTGTGTGGGAATGATATTCGAGCTTCAAAATGAAGTGAGTTCGAATCCCTTGACATACTTACTGGCGGTGGTGCCTTTTTTTCAAAATCTATTTTAGTATTATAAATTTCTTCACGCTCTGATTCAGGCAAGACAATAGGCACTGAAGGTACAAATTCGATACTGCCTTGATGCTTGTTAAGCAAATTCATAACATTATTGAAATCTTCAACAGGATATCCTTTTGATCGAATTAAATGTACCTTCATAACCTCCTTTAATTATTTATTTTTTTCTTCTTTCCTTGTCTCTAAAGATATCAAAAATATCTCTTTTCAAGTTGCCTGATGATTTTTCTGTTGCATACGTTCGTATCGAAGCACTCACATCATTCATCATGTGCATGTAATCGCTTTTATCGAAATTCATTACGTTTTCACGTCGTATATTGAGCATTTGAGAAGTGTGAATCGCATCGAAATCGGCGCCTAAAAAACTAAAGGTCCATTTCCCTGTTTCGTCTAGCTCTTTAATCATATATGCGATATCGTGATATGAATACAATCGAGAAGCGTTTTCGTGTCCATCAGTGATAATTACCAAGACGATTGAAATCTCATCATTTAGAAGTTCTTGCCCAAAACGATTTTTAATCCCATAAATCGATTTCCCAATGGCGTCGAGTAGGGCAGTGGTTCCATTTGGACGATATGTTTGATGAGAAAGAGGTTGAATTGATTCCACTTGACCAACTTGAATTCGGTCCATCACCTCATGGTTGAAGAAAGTCAAAGAACACAAATAATTCTGATCAGGCAATTCTAATTTCAACGATTGAATTGTTTGCAATTGTGTATTGAAACCAGCAATTGTTTGATTCTCCATTCCTGACATGGAACCACTCTGATCAACGATAAAGTGGTAAAGGGTTGTTTTGTTTTTCATGATAAATAATTTAATTGGTTGAGCAAATTTTTGTGATATTCTTTTTTATATGCGAATTCTTGCAAGCTTGCAAAGGGAGAAAGTTTTTCGGAGTGGGTCCATAAAAAAATGCAATGACGAACGCTCACTTTTGATTGACTTTGAATTATATTTGAAAAAAACAAAATTAAATGCAAGAAAATCTCGAATGGATTCGAAACAATAAAACCAACAAATCAACTGCCTTTACGAAAGAAGAAAAGAAAAACCTAGGTATTGAAGGACTCCTTCCATATCGCGTTGTGAGTCAGGATATTCAATTAAAACGGGTGATGCAAAACATGGACCGTAAGCCAAACGACATTGAGCGTTATTTGTATTTATCTGCTTTGCAAGGGCGAAATGAACGTCTGTTCTATCGAGTTTTAAATGAAAATATTGAAAAGTTACTTCCGATAGTTTACACACCTACGGTTGGGGAGGCTTGCAAATCATTTTCACACGTTTTCACAGAATCGAAAGGTTTTTATATTACTCCTGAATACAAAGGTCGAATTTATGAAGTACTAAAGAACTGGCCAGCTGAAAAAGTAAATGTGATTGTAGTTACCGATGGCGAACGTATTCTTGGTCTTGGCGATTTGGGCTCAAATGGCATGGGAATTCCAATTGGAAAGTTAGTTTTATACACGGCATGTGGTGGAATAGATCCTTCTTTTTGCCTGCCGATTATGATTGATGTTGGCACAAATAATGAAGAGTTAAGGAAAG
>VGML01000344.1 GCA_016866415.1 Bacteroidota bacterium
TTGTGAAGGCACCAGAAATGAATATAAAACCATTCAGGTTTTGTTGATGAATGATGCCATGCTTGGTTCTAAATCAATGACTGCAAACGATTACGATGGAACTTTATTTGGGACTGTTAGTTCACCAATAGAGGGATTACAAAGTACCAGGCCAATAGTAATAATAGACGAACCTCACAGGTTTAGCAAAAAAAATATAGCTTGGAAAATAATTACCGATTGTTTGCAGCCACAACTTATTATTCGTTTTGGAGCAACCTTTCCAGAAATTATAAGTGGAACTGGTAAAGATAAAATAATCAAGAAAGATTATGACAATTTAGTCTATGATTTGAATGCAGTAAGAGCCTTTAATGAAGGGCTAGTTAAGGGGGTGCATATTGTTTACCCTGTGATTCCTGGTGGTGCTGTATCAGTTGAGAAGTTTCAAGTAAAAGAAATTGATAAAACAAACAAGGTTGTCATATTTTCAAAAAACAGTAAAAATTATGAGGTAAATATTGGTGATAGTCTTTCAACATTGCACCAAGGATTCCATGGCATTACACTTGAAAATATTGCATCTGCATCCTCTGCCATACTATCAAATGATTTAGAACTAAAAAAAGGAATGGATTTACTTCCGAACATATACGACTACGGTTACCAAGAATTATTATTAAACCAAGCTATTGACGAGCACTTTATAAAAGAGGAAATAAATTTCTTTCGACCATCAGTAAACAACAATCCTCCAAAGATCAAAACCAATTCTTTATTTTTCATAGATAGTGTTTCTTCTTTCAGAGGTGAGAACAAAGAAAACGGTTGGTTAAGAGAAATGTTTGAGAAATTACTTGAAAAAAAACTTACTGCTTTAATACCAAAAACCAAAGGTGAGTATAAAGAATTTCTTGAAGCTTCATTACAAAATATACCAAACACAATTGCTGGATATTTTGCTGAAGACAACTCGAAAAAGGGTGATGAGGCTATTCAAGAAGAGGTAGACAAAATATTAAGGAATAAAGAACAAATGTTACGCTTCAAAAATGATGAAGGAAAATGGAATGTTTGTCGTTTTCTTTTTAGTAAATGGGCTTTGCGCGAAGGCTGGGACAATCCAAATGTATTTGTCATTGCTAAACTAAGGAGTTCCGGAAGCGAAATTTCAAAAATACAGGAAGTTGGCCGTGGGCTAAGACTACCATTTGATGAAAATGGAACACGCCAGTCTCAGCAAACTGGAGAAGATTTTCGTCTCACTTACATAATCGATTTTACAGAAAGAGATTTTGCAGAAAAACTAATTGGCAACATTAATGATGATGGAGGAGAACTTGCAGAAGGTAAAATTACTGATCAATTATTAGATATTATTTTGACTAAAAAATCAGCATTTAATGAGGAAACCTTGAAATCTGATAACATCATCAATGAAACTGGTAAAATTGAAGATCAGGAAAAATTCGAGCAGATTTTACCGGATAAAACCGAGGCTAGCAGAGATATATTGGAACTTTTGAAAGAAAATGGATATGCCGATAGCGAAAAGAATGTAAAGAAGAAGCTTTTAATTGAAGATATAATTGACGAAAATGATATTATCGTTGATAAGACAAAGTTCACTGAAATTATCAAAGAAAATATTGAGATTACAAATGCGACTATTGAAATATTGATTCCTGCGAAATTTGCAGAAAACAAAGAAGAAGCAAAAATCAAGCTTTTACAAGAAGGAGTAATTGATTCTAACGATAATATCATTAACCAAGAAAAGTTCCTGACTCTTCTTCCGGAGAACAGCGGTGTTTCAGTAAAGAGAGGTGTTATTACAACGGGACAGGAACCCAAAAGACCAACCGTCAAATTGAATAAAGGCAATTTTGAGAAACTGAGATCACTTTGGAATGAAGTTACTAAGAGATATGCTTTACACTTTGAGAAAGT
>VGML01000345.1 GCA_016866415.1 Bacteroidota bacterium
TGGCTACGCTTACGCTTACAATAAATTCAGGGCCACAAACACCAATAGTAAATGTCATTAACACCGCAGATTATGTAGAACTCAGTACTCCTGCGCAAACGAATGTCACCTATCAATGGGTAAATTGTCCGAACTACGATGCCCTAGTTGGAGAGGATTCTTCAACTTTTATCGTCACCACTAATGGAAATTATGCAGTTATCGTAACCAATGCTTGTGGTGCAGACACCTCTTCTTGTACTCCAATTTCAACAATTGGACTCGCGGAAAACTCGAACATTCTTGAGGTATTCCCAACAGTTTTAACATCAAATGACTACCTAACCATATCTGAAGATCATTGGACAATTTACGATTCTTTTGGTAAGCTACTTCGCTCAATTTCACCGAATGAAACGCAGGTACAATTTAACTATCCAGCAGGTGTTTATGTGGTAGCCAATTCTAAACAGAAGTACCGTATTCTTGTGTATTAGCAAGGTTAATAGGGTTCAGTATCGATGGTTCTGACCTTTTTTCGTCTATACTTCCCCCTTGTCTGATAATAATACCGTGACCAATTTTGGTTAAGGATGGCGTTTTTGTCTGTGTTGACTTTTGAAATCAAAAACTTAGGTAGTTTTTCTATTCTTAAACAAATCGAGGTTATTGGATTTGTCTAGTTGGCTCATAAAATTCGATGATTGTTATTTAAATTAGTCTACTGTTTTTCCCAATTCTCGTTCAATTTCTTCAATCGTTGGAAGACTTGATTTTAGTTCTTCAGGTAAAATTTCTGTTAATTGGAATTCACTTACTCCCATCGGTTTATTGATATCTCGTAATGCGAATTCCGTTTCAAAATTATTTTTATCTCTACATAATAAGATTCCAATCGTTGGATTATCCGATTCTGTCTTTATCATGTTATCCACTGCCGATAAATAAAAATTAAGTTTTCCGGCATATTCAGGAATAAATTTGGTGTTTTTCAACTCAATCACAACATAACATTTCAATTTGACATGATAGAAAAGTAAATCAATGAAGTAATCGGTTTCACCAACTTGAAGGTGGTATTGTTTTCCGATATAGGCGAATCCCTTACCAAGTTCCAACAAGAATTTTGTAATATGATTGATGAGCTGACTTTCAATGTCTTTTTCGTGATAAGGTTTTGTCATGGTCATAAAATCAAAAATGTAAGGATCTTTTAAGGTCTGTGTTGCCAAATCTGATTGGGGTTCTGGTAATGTCTGATGAAAGTTATTGATTGCCTTCCCCTGACGCTCAAATAAGTTTGATTTAATTTGAAGGGCTAAAACATCCCTGCTCCATCCGTTTTCAATGGTTTGATGAACATAGAAATGAGCTTCGTTATTTGATTTTGATTTTGAAAAAATAAGTGTGTTATGCCCCCAAGGTATTTGTTTAACGAGTTGTTGAAGTTCTTCTTGATATGATTGTAAATCTGAGTTTTGTAAATCTGCAACGGGTTGTTGCAGATTTGTATTTGTATAAAATTGATAGAATTGACGGCACATTGCCAAATTACGATAAGAGAAACCTTTCATATCAGGAAACTCATTACTTAGGTCTTTTGACAATTGTTCTAAAAAACCACTTCCGTAAGCCGCTTTTGTTTCGCTAATCATCTTCCCCAAATCCCAATAAAAAGAAATAAGTTCTTGATTGGCAGACAGCGCCACTTTGACACGGGCATTTCGTATGCGGTCTTTTACTTCCTTTAACCAGTTGGAATAATCATTTTGAAAACTTAATGAACTCATGTCTCTTTTTTACTTTAAAACAAAGTTGACATTTTTTATTGAAAGATACCATTTCAAATTTAAACAACTTACTTCCTCCTATACTTCCCCCTATACTTCCCCCTCGTCTGATAATAATACCGTGAACGATTTTGGTTTTTCATGGCGTTTTTGTT
>VGML01000346.1 GCA_016866415.1 Bacteroidota bacterium
CGAGTATACTTTTCAAGGAAATACTGTTTACACATTTGACCCTGGGAATTGTGGTGCGGACATGGCGATTGAAGTTATCAGTTTAGACTGCAACAATCTTGGGTACTTAGTTGGAATTACTGGAAATACAAAAATTAATGGGGCAGAATTTTCAACTGCAACATTTATTAAAACGACATGGAAGAAATAAAACCATCCCATAACAGGCGTTTGGCTCAATGGCGAGTGACGTGGTTAATTGAACATTCTACGTCGTATCAACTTTAATGGAGGTTTGACAGTTCAGTGCTTTGAAATCCGCCACTGCGCCATGCGCTGAGACAGCTAGAGAGACGAAAAATGAAAATAGCACGAGTGTGTTTTTTTTATAATGAGCGTGCTATGAGGATAAAATTATTAAAAAAACCAAATTGCGTGTGTGGAAAAACAATGAAATGGTTACTAAAACAACAACTAAAAACTATGCCGTGCGCCTAGTTGTGGAAAGTTGTCTGCAATAATAACAAACTGAATAATGACAAAAGAATTAATAAAAGACATAATACAGTGGGATATAAAATCTTGGTCGAAAGCCCTCTCATATTGGGAAAACAATATCGATTGGGACAAAATTCAAAACGGGCTTGAACTTGGAGATCGAGAGGGTGGACTTTCACTTTGGTTGGCATTAAAAGGTAAAACGACAATTTGCTCTGACCTTAAAGATGTCAGAGACACAGCGGAACAACTTCACTTGCAACACAATGTTTCATCTCTTGTAAAATATCAAGACATTGACGCAACTAATATTCCGTATGAAAATCATTTTGATATTATAGTATTCAAATCAATTATTGGAGGAATTGGAAGAAACGACAATTCTGAAATTCAACAAAAGGTTTTTAAGGAAATTTATAAGGCATTGAAACCAGGAGGGAAACTTTTGTTTGCTGAAAACCTTATTGCATCCCCTTTACACCAAGGGCTGAGAAAACGATTTGTCAAATGGGGAAGTACCTGGAGATATGTGACTTTAGATGAAATGAAGAAATTCCTCAAAGACTTTTCGTCTTGTGAAGTAAAGACCACAGGTGTGCTAGGAACATTCGGAAGAAATGAAAATCAAAGAAATTTATTTTCGACAATTGACGAATTAATTTTAAATAAAGTTTGCCCAGGCCATTGGAAATATATTAGTTATGGAATTGTAGAGAAGTAGAATTACTGCTGCTAACAGCACCTACCAAAAAGTGGCGGTTCAGCGGTAAAATCAAGTTTTCTGCTTCTATTAAAGTTTATGCTTGGTTGACAGTGAAGTGCCTCGAAATCGCCACCTTTGGTTAGCCGTAAACCGTTAGGCAACATTAACATAAAGAAAAAATAGACGCAAATGAAAACAACATCAATAATTATGGGTCTATTACTTTCAGTAGGAAGCATATTAGCTCAGTCACCAAAGCTTTACATTCATATTGTATCACATAATGAACCTTCAGACAATATAGAATCATCTGCTTTTACTTTTAATAAGTTTAAGAATAAGGCCTTGCAAATGGCTAACATTATTGATTCAAAAAATGTTAAGTGGAACTTACAAACTTCTGATGGGTTCATTTTAGGAGCATTACAATACCAATCAGCAGGAACTTCATCCACAGATATTTTTGAAACTTTATCAAACTCTCCTTACAATGATAATATAGAAATTGATCCTCGTTCCAAGAACAAAAATGGTAGAAATATAGCCGACCAATGGTATTTGCTAGATTCTTGTGGTGCAAATCCAACCAATCATTTAGGGGGATGTATTTATTCTACAACAAATTCTATAGTACAACCAATTGACTGGTTGCAATATAGAAACCCAATTATTGGGAATATTTATGGTAATTCTTG
>VGML01000347.1 GCA_016866415.1 Bacteroidota bacterium
AAACAACTGAAATCCACAAATGATCTGGCCGAAGCCTGCAACAAGGCATTTGCCCAACTCGAAGGCACCTGGTCTGTGGCTATCATGTTCCACGATCTGGATCAGTTTGTACTGGCAACCAACAATGGCTCCCTGTACTACATAACTGACAACGAAAATTTCATCACTTTTGCTTCAGAAGGCTATTTTCTCGAAAGGCTCAAAAAAACTGCGGAATTCGCTGCTTTTGGCCCATCACTGGAGGTTAAGCAGCTCATTGCTAACAAGGGCCTGATTGTTCATTTGAGCTCACTGAACATTGATTATTTTGATTATCCCCAAAATCGGAATGCTGTTCCCGCTTCATTTGTGAAAACGCTCAGACTTGAAAAGCACTTACTCGACAACACAGTCAACAAGCGCGAGGTGGTGATTGATCCTGCAATGTTTATCAATCGTTCCAAAGAAGCCCATCTGTTCAGTCTGCTCGAAAACAATGCCGAAGCCATCCGTAAACTCCGCAGATGCACAAAGTGCCTGCTGCCTGAAACATTTCCATATATCGAATACGACCATGCAGGAGAGTGCAACTACTGTATAAACTATAAGAAAAAGAATCAGCCTAAATCTATCGATGAGCTGTTGTATTTAGTTGAGCCATACAGAAGCACAAATGGTAAACCTGATTGTTTGGTTCCCTTTAGTGGTGGAAGAGATAGTACTTATTCCTTGCATTTTATAAAGAAAGAATTGGGCCTAAATCCCATAGCGTTTACTTATGATCGGGGGATGGTTACTGACTTGGCAAGAAGAAACGCAGCAAGAGTATGTGGAAAACTTGGCGTTGAGAATATTATTGTTGCTGCAGACATTCATCTTAAAAGAGAAAATATCAGAAAAAATGTTACTACATGGCTCAAAAGGCCTCATCTCGGCATGGTGCCTCTCTTTATGGCTGGGGATAAATACTTTTTTTATTTTTCAAACAAAGTACTCCAACAAACCGGACTTGAATTAAGCATTTGGGGGTCCAATTCTTTTGAAAATACAGATTTTAAGACAGGTTTTGCCGGTATACCGCCAAATTTTAATAAAGTTAGAATAGACGATATAAATTTAATAAATAAAATTAAGTTAACCTCTTTTTTCCTGAAGCAGTTTATCACAAACCCTGCATATATTAATTATTCACTTCTCGATACCGTAGGGTCATTTAAATCAAGGTACCTCACCAAAAGGTTTGGCTATATTCAATTGTTTGATTATTTGACATGGGATGAACATGAAATAGACACTTTGATTTTAAATGAATATAATTGGGAGAAGTCCATTGATACTAAAAGTACTTGGCGAATCGGTGACGGTTCGGCAGCATTCTACAATTATATTTACTATACTTTAGCTGGTTTTTCGGAATTTGATACTTTTAGAAGTAATCAAATTCGGGAGGGGAAATTAAATCGGGACACGGCTATGGAACTGGTAAATCTTGAAAATATTCCCCGATTTGAAAATCTACGTTGGTATCTTGAAATAATAAATATCGATTTTAAATCAACGATTGATGTAATTAATAAAATTCCAAAACTGTACAAAAAATATTAAGACTTATACAAAGCAATAAAATAAAGTTAATTAAATATGCTTCAAGAAACACATTTTGAATATCATCTTGAAAAAAAAATTCCATACTTTGAAGAAACACAAAAGAGGTCTTTTTTTGAAAAAATAAAAAAAGTTAAAAACACTATACTTTTAATTTTGGCTTATGCATTTCCATCATCAAAATGGAGAGTAATTCTGCATCGAGCAAGGGGAGTACATATTGGTAAAGGTTGTTACATAGGAATGTTTTGTTTTATTGACAATCTATATCCTCAAT
>VGML01000348.1 GCA_016866415.1 Bacteroidota bacterium
GCTTTGTCATCAGCACCTAGTAAAGTAGTGCCACTTGCCGTAATGATGTCGTCACCGATTTTGGATTTCAAATACGAATGTCGTTCGACTGTTATCACTTGTGTATTGTCATCAGGCAGGGTAATTGGATTTCCGTCATAATTTCGATGAACAATAGGTTTTACTCCTGTTCCAGAGCAATCAGGTGCTGTATCCATGTGGGAACAAAAGCAAATTGTGGGAACATTCGAACGATCCGAATTCGAGGGAATAGTGGCATAAACATATCCCCATTCATCCATTTCAACATCTTCCAATCCTAAATCAACCAATTCTTGAAAGAGCACTTTAGCTAAATTTTTCTGCTTCAGCGAAGAAGGAAAAGTTTCAGAATTTGGATCGGCCGTCGTATCGATTTGAGCGTATTTGATGAAACGACTTTCAACAGAATATTGGTAGGACATAAATGAGATTTTCTTCAAATTTAGTTAGAAATAGTAAAGATTGGAGTTGTGATTTTTGGATAGAGGAAAAGATTCGTTTACAACACTATTAATCATTGGATAATAAGTTAAGAGGTGAAAATTAAGATTTAAAAGGTTGAAATGTAAATTGTAAAATTGAAAATGTAAAAGGAAAACGGAATGTCATTGGTCATTCTCTCATAATCTCATAATCTAAAGTTTAAAAGTCGTCTGTGCTAATTTAGTAATATACTCCTCAATAACAACAACTATAAACCAAACCCAAAAGGAAGAAAATCTTTCGCAGAATTTACAATTAGAACCGTCCCGTCTTGGTTAATCAGAATTACACGAATTGGATTTTTTTGACGATTTTCTGATTCCAACATCACTTGTCTGCAAGAGCCGCAAGGAGATAGAATGTGACTTTTCGGAACTAAATCGCCTTTCGCAACGATACAAAGCGTTTCAATTTCAACTCCCGGATACTTCGCTCCAGCATAAAACAAGGCCACGCGTTCAGCGCACAGCCCAGACGGAAAAGCGATGTTTTCTTGGTTATTTCCTTGAATAATTTCTCCTGTTTTTAGTTTTAAAGCCGCACCAACTTTAAACTTGCTATAAGGTGCGTATGCTTTATCCATTGTCTCTATCGCATTCTCTGCTAAAATTCGATCAACTTCGTTCAATTCAGAAATCGATTTTAATGTTTCATAAGAAAAATGAAGTTCTTTTTTCATAATTTCTTTTCAACGTGAATATCAACATGTTTGTTTCGATTAATCAGGTTTAAAAATAAAATAAAATAAAGAATCGTTAAGAATTCACTATTACGTTATCGATGAAAATGAGTAAATTTGAAGTCTTAAAATTTTTTAATGTACACAGAATTGGAAAAGGTAAGTTATGCAGTCGGAATGAGTATTGCAGAAAGCCTTAAAAATCAAAACCTCGAAGGGGTTGATATACGAGTTTTAGCGGAAGCGATGAACGATATTTTTAATGGGAACAAACTCAAATTAGCTCCAAACGAAGCGAATGATGCGATTCAAACATACTTGGATAGCAAACGAAATGAAGCTTTTGCACAAGTAAAATCAGAGGGAGAGTTGTTTTTGATAGCAAATCGAACAAAAGATGCAATTCATACAACTTCATCAGGATTGCAATATGAAATTTTGAATGAAGGCAGTGGTCGCAAGCCCGGACCAACAGATACAGTTACCGTTCATTACCACGGAACGTTAATCGACGGAACGGTTTTCGATAGTTCGGTTCAACGAGGAACCCCTGCAAGTTTTGGGGTGAATCAAGTTATACGTGGATGGACGGAAGCATTGCAATTAATGCCGATTGGATCCAAATACAAATTATTTATTCCTCAA
>VGML01000349.1 GCA_016866415.1 Bacteroidota bacterium
CTTCACTTGAAAAAGTAGGATTTTTCATCGCATGAGCTTCATGCATAGAAGAATAATCTTGAAGATGGTAAATCATTTTGCGTTGCTGAAACCAAATTTTTCCACCATCCATTTTGGAATTGAATAGCACGCCTTTTGGCCATTGACCTTTGTTTTCAATAAGATTGTAATTCCCTTGAACAGGAGTATTTTGTTTGGGTTCAATTGAGTGATTGTGCTTATGATGATGTTGTGATAATAAGTTCTGTAGAAAAGAAATAAAGAATATCAAAAATAATGTTCGGATTAACGGCATTTCTTTAATTTTCCACGAAAATAAGCAAAATTAATGTATCTAAAAAATGAAATTTAGATTGGGATATTTGCTTAATTTTAAAATCAAAATACGGATATGAAAAATCGAATTAGTGAACTTTTCGACATCGAGTTTCCTCTCATTCAGGCGGGTATGATTTGGTGCTCGGGTTGGGAATTGGCATCTTCGGTTTCAAATGCCGGAGGACTTGGAATTATTGGGTCTGGCTCGATGTATCCTGAAGTTCTAGATGATCAAATTATAAAATGTAAAAACGCAACTTCGAAACCGTTTGCTGTTAATTTGCCTATGCTGTATCCGGATATTGATAAGCACATTGAAACTATCATTAAACATAAAGTTCCAATTGTTTTTACATCTGCAGGAAATCCAAAGACGTGGACGCCCCATTTGCAATCCAATGGAATAAAAGTTGTTCACGTTGTTTCAAGCTTAAAGTTTGCTTTAAAGGCGCAGGATGCGGGAGTTGATGCCGTCGTTGCAGAGGGGTTTGAGGCTGGTGGCCATAACGGAAGGGATGAAACAACAACGATGTGTTTGATTCCGAAAGTTGCCAGTGAAATAAGAATTCCGTTGATTGCCGCAGGTGGAATAGGAACAGGCAGGGCAATGCTTGCAGCCATGAATTTGGGTGCTGATGGTGTTCAAATTGGTAGCCGTTTTGTTGCGACTTTTGAATCAAGCGCTCATCAAAACTTCAAGGATCGAATCGTAAATCTTCCTGAAGGAGAGACGATATTGACACTGAAAGAACTTACTCCTGTTCGCGTAATCAAGAATGAGTTTTATAAAAAAATTGAATCCGCTTATGAGTCAAACGCAGATGCGGATGAATTAAAGAATGTCCTCGGAAGAGGACGTGCGAAAAAAGGAATGTTTGAAGGAGATTTGATTGAAGGTGAATTGGAGATTGGTCAAGTAGCATCACTCATTTCAAACATTATGCATGCGAAAGACGTCGTTCGAGAAATTATCGATGAATATCGAACCGCATTGGAGGAACAGAAAACAGATAAATTTAAATTTTAATGATACAATTTGATCGTTTTGAACTTGAAAATGGATTAAAAGTCATTTTCCACAAAGATGTTTCAACGCCCATGGCAGTTGTTAACGTGTTGTATGATGTTGGCGCAAGGGACGAATCGGAAGAACAAACAGGATTCGCACATTTATTTGAGCATTTGATGTTTGGTGGTTCAATAAATATTCCTGAGTTTGATACAGAATTGCAAAAGGCAGGTGGTGATAATAACGCATTTACTTCCAATGATATAACTAATTATTATGAAACTTTGCCCGCTAACAATTTGGATACAGCTCTTTGGCTTGAAAGCGACCGAATGCTTTCCCTCGCATTTACAGAAAAAAGTCTTGAGGTTCAACGGCAGGTTGTAATTGAGGAGTTTAAACAACGTTATTTGAATCAACCTTATGGTGATGATTGGTTGCTTCTCAGGCCTTTAGCTTATAAAAACCATCCATATAAGTGGGCAA
>VGML01000350.1 GCA_016866415.1 Bacteroidota bacterium
TTTCAAAACATCGAGTGCGTATGACAATCCCGATTTCTGTTTATGTGGCAAATCCACTTGCGACATATCACCCGTAATTACAAATTTAGCTGTCATTCCCATCCTCGTGAGGAACATTTTCATTTGCATCGTTGTAGTATTCTGAGCCTCATCCAAAATCACAAATGCTTTATCCAATGTTCTTCCACGCATGAAAGCAAGCGGTGCAATTTCAATCACACCAAATTCAAGCATATCTGCCAATTTTTCACCGGGAATCATATCACGAAGCGCGTCGTAAAGTGGCATTAGATAAGGATCCAATTTTTCCTTTAAATCACCAGGTAAAAAACCCAAATTTTCACCCGCTTCAACTGCTGGTCGCGTTAAAACAATTCGTTTGACTTCCTTATTTTTGAGCGCACGAACAGCCAATGCAACGGCTGTGTAAGTTTTACCAGTTCCTGCAGGACCAACAGCAAAAACCATATCGCTTTTATCAACCGCTTGCACCAACTTCTTCTGATTAACCGTCCGAGCTTTGATTTTCGTTCCACCCGTTCCATGAACTAAAGTTTCTGAACCGTCATCGTTTGAAAGCAATTTGGAACCATCGGAGAGCATCAAGTTATCAATGCTATTTTCAGAAAGGAAATTAAACTTGTTGTAATGTTGAACGAGCAGGTCGAGTTTTCGCTCAAATTCGTCTATTATTTCTTCGTCACCGTTTAAGGAAAGAATGTTTCCACGTGATACAATCTTCAGTTTTGGAAAGAACGTTTTTAAATGACGAAGATTCGAATTGTTGACACCGAAAAATTCAGCCGGGTTAATTCCTGTAATTTCTATGTTTCTTGTTCCTGAATTCAATTATTTTGATTTAAAAAATGTGTAATTCTTGCGATTTGAATTACTTTTGGTAAAATTAAAAATTAATTGGGATACTGAATTTCAATTTTATATGCAAATCATCACATTAACTTCGGATACCGGCCTACAAGATTACTACGTAGCAGCGATGAAAGGAGCGATTTTGAAGTTGATTCCAAATGCGAATATCATTGACATTTCGCACTCAATAAAGCCATTTGATGTTGCCGAAGCCGCATACCAAGTTCAAAGTTGCTACAAGGAATTTCCAACAGGAACCATTCACATCATTGCGGTTGACAGTGAGCCTTTGATAAACACTTCGAATCCGAGTTATCCGACAATTATGAAATTCCAAGGTCAATATTTTATATCAAATGACAATGGATTTATTGGAACCTTTTTGGACGAAAATCATCCAGATGAACTGTATCGATTTGATGATGTCCACAACGATGATTCTTTATTGAAATTCCCAACCAAAAATTGTTTCATTCCTCTTGCGGCGAAAATTGCGCAAAATATTCCGATTACAACTTTTGCCAAGCCAACGGAGTCATACAAACGAGCATTCAAACAAAAACCAATCATCGACCAATATTCAATTCAAGGAACTGTCATTCACATTGATTCGTTTGGCAATTTGATTACAAATATTACAAAGAATGATTTCGATCGATTTGGGGCAAACACACCATTTACCATTTACTACGTCGACAAGGATTATTTCATTGATCGCATTTCAAAAACGTATAATGATGTTCCGATGGGTGAGCGTGTTGCCATTTTCAATAGTAATGATTTGTTGGAAATTGCGTTAAATCGAGGAGCAAATCGTGGAACTGGTGGAGCTTCAAAATTGTTTGGCGTCCGTATGGGAGAAATTATTCGTGTTGAATTTACTCCTGCAGGTTCTCACCGAGACTTCCAATTTATGTAATCCATGTTGACGCGCATTG
>VGML01000351.1 GCA_016866415.1 Bacteroidota bacterium
CTGTGCACATCAGACGTGCACATTTAACACCTTGAGAATGTATGCAATTGATATTGTGCGCATTAGAATGTTGTTTTGGGTGCCTTACAAGCAGAGGGTCGGGGGTTCGAATCCCTCAACTCCCACTATGATGAAAGCATTGTCAAAAGACAGTGCTTTTTTCGTTTAAGGACATTAAGCTTTGCTTATATGGACTTGTTTGAAAAAAGTACAAACTGAACAAAGTGAGGGAATGCTTTCATCCATTGCACGTCGGGTATATGGGATATGCAATCCCTCAACTCCCACAGAAGAAGCCTCACAGAAATGTGGGGTATTTTTGTTTTAAAACGCTTGTATTTCAAAGGGTTTCGAGAGAATCATATATTTTCTCAAAATCCAAAACACTGCAATTTGTAAATTTTTCCGACACGTTCAAAATGTAAACCTAATTAAGGTTAGATCATCAATTTTGATATAAAAAACGTTGATGCTTTCTAATGGGATCGATTTCTTCCTACCTCAGTAACAAAAAGAAAGTTGAACCGAAGAATTAATAAGTCGTAAAAAGCAAATTCAAAACCGCCGGCTTGGAGCTTACCGGCTGAATAGTTGTCGGGACGAAATCAATATCTTTCTCCATTACAGAATAATCCGCAGCAAATGTTCCTGAGGTATAACCTTCGAAATCTTCAATTTGAGCCTCAGAAGGTTGTTCTAGTTTAACAAATATATCATCCGAAACAAGTGAAGGTGCATTTTCATCGGTTCCATAATCACTGGCATTTCTTTCATTTACGCTTGTCGATTCCTTCTTATCTAAACTAGTTTCTAATGTTTGTTCTTCTTTCGAATTTTTGTTATTAGAAGAAGAATTCGTTTTCTTCTTTTCAGATTTTGGGACTTCATTCTTGGCAAGTTGAACTGGAGATTGATTTACAAAAAAGATTGAGACTCCAAAAATCAAGATAATTCCAAAAGCCAACTGAAAAGCCGGCTGACGAAAAAAGAGCACACCACTTGGAAATAGAAAGGAACGCCAATCAAACCCATTCGACGTTTTGTATTTACTTTCAAAAAGTTCATCCAAACGCTTTTTGGTATTCGAATTTTCGTTGATTGAAATTCGTGAAGATTCCACAACAGAAAACAAAGATTTTAGTCCTTGAAATTCTTCCTCAGTGGTACACCATTCATTCATCACTTTTCTTTCGTCACTAGAAAGCTCCTCGAATGATTGTTTGTTTAAAATTTTTAATTGATAATCTTCCATAACCTAATAATTTAATGCGGGATTAAATGCTTTTAATTGTTCTGACAATTGCTTGGTGGCATAAAAAAGTCGTGATTTAACTGTTCCTTCATTGATTTCCATAATGTCAGCAATTTCCTTCATCGAAAGTCCATCAAAATGACGAAGTGTAAAAACCTCTCGGTGTTTCTCATCCAATTTTTCCAAACTCTCCTCGAAAGCTTCTTTGAAATGCGAATCGTGAACTTCATTCATTACATTGGAGGAAGCCGAAATGGTTCGATAATCCTCAATGCCTGTCGACGTATTTTTTCGCACTTCCTGTTTTTTGTATTCATTCTTGCACATGTTGCTTGCAACAGAAAAAACCCAAGTCTTGAACGAACGAGTTACATCAAAATAATCCGGATTTCGAATCAATTTGGCAAATAAATCGTGGACAAAATCTTCTGCTTTTTCCTTATCTCGCCAAAGCATATTCATAAAATAACCTCTTA
>VGML01000352.1 GCA_016866415.1 Bacteroidota bacterium
AGTTGCATCATTGTATTTTCCTAACTCAGATTTCATGCTGGCGAGAATTGATTGACATTCATTGTTCAAATTCATTTGGAAATATTCGACTCTTTTCGCAGATGCTTTCTTGAAACATTCCGTACATTCCTTTGGTATATTATTCAATACATTGAAAGCACTTGAATAATTTCTGATTTTCGCTTCTGCCTCTGCTTCTGAAATAAGAACATCACAATTTTGATTGTAATATTTAAGAATTTTCTCTTCTGTATTTTTTAGAAACTTATAAAATTCTGCATCGTTAAATTTTTGAGATTGAAAAGCGTTTATGCAAGCTTTGGCTGGGCTGTCACCAACCCCTTTACCTGAAAAGGTGTAGGATGAAAAAATAGTTTGATTGATAGCATCAACAGCATGCAATGTTATTTCATAGGAATTCAAATATTTAGTTGGCGACGTGGCAGTAACATTTTTAGATATTAAATTGACAACTGGTCCGATAAAAAACCGTGGATTTGCTCCCGTTCCTGAAATACCGAATTTCGACATTGCAGCGACGAGACGAGTTTCTATAAGTTTCCCGCCATCAAGTCCAAGATCTTGATTTTCGGGAATATAAACATTTAATTTAAAGCTACTATTAAACGATACCGTATCACCATTAATGATTAAATTATCTTCATTTGAATTATCAGAATCGGTTCGATTTGCTCGTTCAAATGGATCTTTTACTTCATTCTGCTGTTGGCAGGAAAGAGAGAAAAATAAGATGCATATTGGGAAAATATTTTTCATTTCATTTATTTTACAAGTTCTTCAAACTGGGTAATTTTTTTTAGCAGTGCTTCACGCATTGATGGGCCTTGAGCCGTATTTTCTAAACATGGTTTTCCACTTTTATCTTCACAATCAGATTCGTAAGAATATACATTGCCTTTTCTATCTCGCCAACCAGGAATTTGTTTTCCTATTTTTACTCCATCAACATTAAGGTCATCTGAAGCTTTTAATGCATAAATTTTAGCTTGGTTATAATTACCTTTCTCACAACAGGAAGTAACTCCCTTATCGATTATATTATAGCGCCATTGCTGCCAATCGGCTTCCGGCCAATAATAATCATCTGTATCCCATGATTCATCAACGATCGTTAAAGATCTATCAATTTCTCCTTTATCGGCCCAATATTTCGATTCCGAAATAGTAATTTTTTTAACCTCTTTATCAGAGTCGAACTTATTTTCGATGTGCTTTCTTGCTCCTTCAAAATCGTAACTTGAAAGACATTCATCCACTGAACTACAACCACTTTCGGTACTTGTGCAGGAAAATAGACTTAGCCCTAAAACAACTCCTGTAAAATACGAATTCAAACTTTTCATAACATAAATTTATATGATTTTCTAACGCTCACCTTCAATAATCAACAAGGCATCACCCAAACTCTGGGTGCTATTACTAACATCCAAACCACAACCTTTTTTTAAGCCTTTCTTCAAGTCTTTAGCAAAATCATATGCGGTATATTTCATCCCGTTATCTTCTCTTGCTTTGATTCGAACATTGGTATATGAAACTTCTACGTCTGTATTTTTAACCATTTTAAAAGCCTGATTGATCGTGTTTTGTTTTAACCACAAGTTAATTTTTTCAGCAATTTCTTCATCCCCACAATCATCGTCCATTGCAATTCCACTTGTCGCATTGGCTGCAACCCGAAGCGTAATTTCAACGCCATTTTTA
>VGML01000353.1 GCA_016866415.1 Bacteroidota bacterium
TTTTTCAATTTTAATTCGATTGAAAATAAGAGTAGGGGCTTCATTGGAGTAAATATTCAAGTCTTGGCTTATTTGCAATTGGCTGTCAATTACGATTCGGATTGGATTTTGTCCATCATATTCTCGCACTGTCAAGGAAGGATTGTCGTTAATAATGGTATTTCGCCCCACCAAAATACTTTGCTCTTCACTACGCCATTTGTGCACAAGTGTTTTTGTAAATTCAGACGAAACCCAATTGATTTCTTTTTTATCATCATTTCGGACTCGATCGATAAATCCATCTTGGGTTTGTGCCCACTTCAACACAACGTATGGTCTTCTGCGTTCGTGAAACGTAAAAAAACGTTTATTGATTTGTCTGCATTCCTCTTCTAAAACTCCTTCAACTACTTCGATTCCAGCTCTTTTCAAACGATCAATACCTTTTCCGCTAACGACAGGATTTGAATCTCTGCAACCAACGACGACACGTTTAACGTTATTTGAAATTAGTAAATCTACGCAAGGGGGGGTTTTGCCTTGATGAGAACAAGGTTCTAGCGAAACATATACTGTCGACTGATTTAGAAGCTCCTTTTGTTCAACTCGATCGAATGCATTTACTTCAGCATGAGGCCCACCAAACCGCTTGTGGTAGCCTTCTCCGATTACAAAGTTATTCCAAACAATAACACAACCAACAAGTGGATTTGGAGCCACAAAACCACTTCCGAGAGATGCCAGTTCAAGACATCGACGCATAAATATTTCATGCTGCATTTAACAAAGTTAATTTAATCGCGACTTTGAAAGAAAATATTTTCCAGTCAAATCAATAAATATAACGAAAAGTTAAGTTGATTCTAGGTTGAATTACCTTTTTCGTTTTAGCAATTTGATGCTTATAGTTGTTTTGAATTCGATCATCCATCCAAAGTAAATCTCCTGAATTTAGGTCAATTGAAAATTTTTCTTTGTTCATTTCATTTCGTAAGTCAAAACGTCGAGTTTCCCCAAAACTAAGCGAAGCGATGACTGGATTAGGACCGAGCTCTTTTTCATTGTCAGCATGCCAACCATTGCTATCCTGACCATTTCGATAGAGATTGATTAAAACACAGTTGAACTTTGAATTTGTCGCTTTTTCGACTTTTTCAAGTATTTTATATAATGTTAAGTTAAAAGGTTTGGAAGGAAGTTTATTACCAGAGTAAGTATAGAATCTATTTTCAAGGGAGTGAAAGGACTCCAAACGAGGCGTCAAATATACCTTCCCATATATTTTAACTTTATGTTGATTGAAATCAATATTTTTCGACAGCTCATTGAAATATAAATTCGAATCATTTTCATCAAAAAAATTCGGAAAGTAAATTAAACTGCCGTTATTCAAATCGATTTTTTCAGATTGAATCATAAGTAACCCTGAAAAGAATAAACCAAATATCCTGTCACTTCTTTTAAATAGACTTCCCAAAGAACAAACGACTGAATACTTGGGATCAACTGATCTGGAGTAAACTCATCTTTTTTGATTTTTGAGTAATGATCAGTTGTGAATACATTAAACTTCAAACCTTCCTTATGAAAACAAGCATAAGCGCGCTTCATATGCATTGCGCTGGTGATTAGAAGAATTCGTTTTTCGGAAAATTTTTTCTTCAATAATTTGGTTGTATTTACAGCATTTTCATGGGTATTTTGCGATTTGTTTTCAACCAAAATATCTTC
>VGML01000354.1 GCA_016866415.1 Bacteroidota bacterium
TTAATTTCATTCCATTGTCATGAGCTAATTTCACCAACTCTTTGAAATCATTCATGTTTCCAAATTCAGGATTCACGGCTTCGTAATCACGAACGGCATAGTAGCTACCCAAAGAACCTTTTCTGTTTTTTTCTCCAATTGGGTGAATTGGCATCAACCATAAAATATCAACTCCCATTTTCTTTAAACGAGGAATATGTTGAGCAAACGCTTTGAAAGTTCCTTCGGGCGTAAATTGCCGAATATTCACTTCGTAAATTGTCGCGTTTATTGACCACTCTGGAACAGATTTTTGACCGATTACACAAAAAGAGATCACCTCAAAGAGAAAAATTAGGAATTGTTTAGTCATAACAATATAATTTAAAAAGAATCTATACCTTATCCGACAATAAATATTCTAAATGATAATTCACCAAAGAATCAACTGGTCTCCTGATAATTCTTCCAATTTGAATTCCCATCTCGTTAGCTGCTTCTCGCAATTGATCTTCGAAAATATCAGAAATTGAACCAACAAAATTGACTTCCACCTCACGACAATTTTCAAAACAACAAACATGAATTTCGATGAATTTTTTAAACCCTTCGCGAACCATATTTTTAATGTATTCATGCGATTTGTGTTTTGCGATGAATGGCATAAATGAAGCAATAAATACATTCTGGTTACTTTGTTTATATACCTTGTCTATTAATTCATCTTTTCCCAACTGATAAGTTTCAAAAAAATCAGTCGCAATTTCCTGAGGTAATTTTTTGTATAAGAAACTTGAAATCAACTGTTTACCAAAATAGCTTCCGCTTCCTTCATCACCCAAAACATAACCTAAGGCCGGAACCTCCTCAGATAAATTTTCACCATCAAAATAGCACGAATTAGAACCTGTACCTATGATACAAGAAATAACAGGCTTTCCTCCATAGGTAGCATATGCACATGCTAACAAATCATGATCTACCAGAATTTCCGCATTCGGAAAAATCCGCCGCAACCCATTTTCAACTATGCCATTAAGTTCCTGACTTGAACAACCAGCTCCGTAGAAGTAAATTCCTTTAACTGATTCAGCAACAAGCATGATATCTGAATTTTTTCTCAATTCAGTTTCAATCAAATCAGAAGAATGAAAATAAGGATTGAACCCCATTGTTGAATAAAAACTTTGGTTACTTTTGTTTTCAATGAGAACCCAATCACTTTTCGTTGAACCACTTTCTACTACAAAAAACATACGATTTAACTATTTTTTATTTCTAAGTGTCATTTTTACACTTTCAAATATAATGATTTTACAAAGAAAAGGGTAATATATGTTAAAAAAAAATAATTCAGAATTAAATCCAAACGTATCCGTTGATTGTGTGATCTTCGGATTTGACATGGAAAATCTTACTGTATTATTAATTGATCGAGGAGAAAATCAGTATCCTGGATCAAGAATGGCATTACCTGGGAACCTCATTTACAATGATGAAAATTTAGATCAAGCTGCTAATCGCGTTTTGGAGGAACTAACGGGTTTGAAAGATATTTATCTTGAACAGTTGGGCGCATTTGGAAACCCAAATCGAATTTGTACAGAGTCTGATCGCGCCTGGTTAAAATCAATTCGAGCAGAACCTGAAGCACGCGTTATTACAATTGCATACGTTTCATTGGTTAAAATCTCAGATTATATTCCGCATGCA
>VGML01000355.1 GCA_016866415.1 Bacteroidota bacterium
TCAGGAGAAAATGTTATAAATATTCTTTTTGATAAATCGGAAATTATATTTAATGTACTTAAGTATGTTAATCAAGAATTTAATGGTTCGAACATCTATGAAAAAAAGAATGGGATTCAATTAATTACTGAAAAACTAAAACTTTCAAAGTATTGAAATGAAAAATCATTTTGTCCATAAGGAAGCTTCCATTCAAGATGCGATTCAACGACTTGATTTATTAGCCGTAGATGCCGTTTTATTTGTTGTAGATGAAAATTTAGAACTTCTCGGTAGCATCACAGATGGCGATGTACGAAGAGGATTGATTCGTGGAAAACAAACGAGTTCCTTAGCTCGCGAAATAATGCAATCAAAACCTAAATACTTGTATGATGGTAATATTGATGTGAAAAGAACAAAAGAGTTTCGTGAAAAAGACTTTAAAATAATACCAATAGTAAACGAAAAAAATCAAATTGTAGACATTCTAAATTTTCGATTACAAAAGACAAGATTACCTTTGGATGTTGTTATTATGGCAGGAGGTCGGGGAAGTCGTTTACTTCCGATGACGAAAGAAATACCTAAACCTTTATTGAAAGTTGGTGACAAATCTATAATTGAGTATGTTATTGATGGATTGATAACTTATGGAATTACTAACATTGAAATTTCCATAAACCATTTGGGTCATCTTATAAAAGAACAATTTGGAGATGGGTCTTCCAAAGGATTGAATATTAGTTACATCGAAGAAACAGAACCCCTAGGGACAATTGGATCTTTGTCCTTAAAAAAAATCAAAAATTATTCTCACACATTAGTCTTGAACTCAGATTTACTAACAGCCATTAATTACGAAGATTATTTTCTTGATTATCTTCAGAAAGATGCCGATCTGAGTGCAGTTGGGATTCCTTACACCGTTGATATACCTTATGGTATTTTTGAATTAAAGAACAATAAAATAGTAAAAGTTAATGAAAAACCAAATTATACCTATTACGCAAACGGGGGAATTTATTTATTCAAATCTGAACTAATTGAGCAAATTCCAAAGGGCAAAACTTATTTGGCAACTGATTTTATCGAAGAATTAGTGAAAAAGAATAAAAAGGCAATTACCTATTCCTTATTGGATTATTGGTTAGACATTGGAAATCCTTCAGATTTTCAAAGAGCCAAAACGGATATTAAAAATTTGAAGTTTTGATAGATTTCGATAAACTATTAGTAATTATTCCAGCAAGAAAAGGATCGAAGGGAATTCCAGGAAAAAACAAAAAAATGTTATGTGGAAAACCCTTAGTGCACTATACTATTGATGTAGCATGTTCTATTTTCCCTAAAGAAATAATTTGCATTTCAACGAATGATATTGAAATTCAACAAATTGGTATCCAAAATGAACTGAACATCCAAAGTCTAAGACCTGATCACTTATCAAATGATTCAGCATCGGCTAGGGAAGTTATTCTCTATGAAGTAGAAAAATCAGGAAGAGAAATTGAAACAATTGTATACCTACAACCAACCTCACCTTTAAGAACAAAAAAAAATATAGAGGAAGCGCTTAATTCATACGACGTAAAAAAGATGGATATGTTGGTTTCTGTTACCCATGCTAAGGCCAATCCCTATTTCAATTTATTCGAGGAAGACGAAAATGAAAATTTGGTTTTATCTAAAATGCATTTGAGTAAAAG
>VGML01000356.1 GCA_016866415.1 Bacteroidota bacterium
AACTTCAATGATACCGTTGCGTGTATTTTCAATAGCCGACCCAACGAATCCCATATTATTATGGCAAAGTCCGGTGGAAATTCAAGATGTGCACGATATTTATGTTCGAGACAATCTAGCAATTTTAAATTGTGGTTACGATGGAATTCGCGTTTATGATTTCTCCAATCCGAGCAATCCGATTTATCTGAGCAATTTAGAGGTTTATCAACAACAAGGGTACAACCACCAAGGATGGCTTTGTCCAGATGGGGAAACATACGTTTTTGCCGACGAAACCGCAGGAACGTTGGTTAAAAAAGCGAAGCTAAACAATGATTTTTCGATTGAAATTGAATCTTTTTTTGGTCGACCGAATGCACCTTACAATAAAACGGCTCACAACATTCATTGTACGAATGAATTTGCTTTTATCGCTTACTACAATGATGGTTTAAGAATTTATGATATTAGGCTTAATCCTCCAAGAGAAGTAACAGCTTATGATACCTACATTGACAATGAACTAACGAATAATTATTCGATGTGGGGAGCCTGGGGAATTCATGCATTATTGCCAAGTGGACGAATTTTGGTTTCTGATAGAAATACAGGTTTTTACATGTTTGATTTCGATCGTGATTTTTTCTTGAATCAAGCTACTGATGAAGTTATGGTTTATCCCAATCCAATTCAAGAAAATCATCCTTTAACGATTCGCATGCCATATGATAAAACCAATGAATTTAGTTTTGAAATGTATGATCTCAATGGTAAAAAAATCAATGAGAATTCAATATTAAATCAAAGTTTTGTTGAAATTGAACCTCCAAATGTTTCAGGAATATATTTTTTGAAAGTAAACTACCTCGACTCTTTTTCCAACGAAATAAGTGTGGTTAAGAAGATAATTGTGGAATGAAAAAATGAGTTCATAGAGGTTGTTAAAAAGTAAACCCAACCACAATTTTCGGCACGATATTCTTTTTCCAATCTGAGTTAGAATAATACCCAAAACGGTAAAATGACCCCAAACCGATAGTTGAATTCCCAGAAGTTAGTAATCCATTTAGAAAAAATCCAGCTTCGTGAAAGCCTTTATCCATTGATTTGAACTCGATGTTGTGTTCGGATTTATTTTCAAATTCACCGATTCCATAAGCGTAATGTAAACCAAATTGAGGTTGATTCCACTTCGCTTTTGTTCGAATGGCGTTAAATGTGAATCTTGTAAATACCGATGCTGATTTCTTGTGGTAGAATTCATTCGCACCAGCAGTTTCAAACGAATTTGGAACCGACACCGACCAATTTTGACGGCTGGCCTGTAAAGCGAAAAAATAATTCAAAGGAACTTTTCCATTTGCAATTCCACCTCTAAAACTCCATGATAATTTACCTATTCCAATCACAGTAACATTTTGACTTATTGATAAATTCAATCGTGAATAATTCAGAAATTGAGGATAAACTGATGGAATCCAGCCTTTATCGAATTGAACTTGAATTCGCGGATATTTTGTACCCATTGAAACACGTTGATTACCAATTAAATTTACTTTTTCACGAATATTCCACGACCAAATTAGGGAAGTTTCCAAGGCATTAAAAGTCGATAAACCATTGTATTGGTAACCATTTTTGAAAATGAGATTATGTCTATTTACATCCAATTGGATTCCCATATTGGAACGAATCGAAGT
>VGML01000357.1 GCA_016866415.1 Bacteroidota bacterium
AAGAAAAAAACGCGACCTTCATTTTTATTGGTGATTCAATCGGTTTGTTAGACAAAGAGTTAAAACAACTTCTTGATAAATGCGCTAAAGGTAGCTCCGTGCTTTTCTCTTCAAATGAACTTGGTTCAAATATAACGGATGCGCTCTTTTTATCCTATCGTACTGGATTTCATTTTAATGAATCCGCCACCTATCGCTTTGACGGTAAAAAGTCTTTGTTTTATGGTCGTTATCAAAATGATACTATTCCAATTGTTTGGAATGGATATAAGGAGTTGGTTCAAAATTTCGGTCAACTTGACGAGTTAATTCGTCATCAAAGGTTAACTACATTCGTTCGATTGAAACAAGGTAAAAGCGACATTTTCCTTCAGTCTAATCCTGAGCCATTTACCAATTATCAATTGAAGCATAAAGATGGTTTTGAGCATGCAAATTTCGTAATAGACCAACTTCCAATTAATCACTCTATTTATTTTGTTTCTATTTCCCAAGTTCACTTCAAGAGTGAGGATGAAGCAACTGAGGATGAAGGAGGTGTATCTGAACAAAATTTATTGGAATTGATTTTATCAAACAGAATTCTTCTGAATACGATGGTTCTTGTTCTCATAGGAGCGATAATATTTGTTGTTTTCCGTTCAAAGCGCAGACGAGCAATCATTCCTATTATTCAAAAGCAGCATGGCGTGACCAAAACATTTGTTGAAACAATTGCTTCAATTTTTTTGAATAAACAAAATCCCTACAGCTTGCTTCAAATTCAACGCAAGAATTTTTATGATACAATTTTAAGGTATTATTACATTGATTTACAGAGAAATAATGAAGTAGAAACATTGAATTTATTATCCGAAAAAACGGGTTATCCAGTAGAAAAAATTCAAAAGTTATTGAAAGAACTACGTTACGAAAATCAAGCAATTGGAAATGACTACGTTCAACAAATAAGCATACTACAACATGATTTTTACAAACATTGTGGAATAATCGGACGCGAGGAATCTATTGTAAAGCGTGAATTTGAAGTGAATAGAAACATCTGGTTGAGCACAGCGATTATGATGTTTGGATTGACTTTAACTTTCCTCGGGCTTTCCATGCTTGTAAATTCAAATGGAATAGGGGTTCTATTTTGGATTGTTGGTTTCTTAACGCTGGCTTTGGGAATCATACGAATACTTGTTCCGCATATTAAAATCAATAAAACAGAAATCGCATATTTTAATCAGTTGGGAAGACGAGTTAAAACAGCTGATGCAATCAAGATTAATTTTGAAAATAACTTTATAAAATTGAAAATCAATGATAAGGAAATAAAAATAAATAACTGGGATGTCATGAAAAATGACCTCGCCATATTAAAACGATTTATTCAACAAACTAAAAATCTATGACAGAAAATTTAGAAAACACAGAAAATCCTGCGGGTTCAGAAAATCAGAACCCGATGACCAATGACAGTTCTTTCGGTTTGGATCGCGAAAACCAGGATTTGATTTGGGTGGCGGAGAAAGTCAACCAAGTTCGAGAGGAATTGGCTCGCTTCATTATTGGTCAGCACGAGACGGTTGAACTTTTGATTGCTGGTATTTTTGCTAACGGACACGTTTTATTAGAAGGTGTTCCCGGTGTCGCGAAGACTTTGGCATCGAAGGTACTTTCCAGAACATTAAAC
>VGML01000358.1 GCA_016866415.1 Bacteroidota bacterium
ACTTTTATTACCCTTGCTCTTGTAAGTATTTACAAATTGAAAGAGACGTTTGGTAAGGATTTGAATTTTATGGAAGAATTATCTTAAGTCGTATTTCACCAATTTCGATCAAACTCTGAATCCACCAACATGTCTTGAGACTTCGTCTTTAAAGCATAGTTAAAACCTGAATACACGGAGTAGGAACCATAGTTTCCTTTTTTATCAATTGCAAGAAAACAACATTGCAAATTGGTCAAATCCTTGTGTTTGGAGATTATTCTTCTCACAGCTTCTTTACAAGCGTCTTTTGGTGAATAACCTTGTCTCATAAGTTCAACAACTGTGTGACTTCCTGCAATTCGAATAATTGCCTCGCCCATTCCAGTAGCAGTTGCAGCTCCTACTTCGTTATCAACAAACAATCCTGCACCGATTATTGGAGAGTCCCCTACTCTACCGTGCATTTTATACGCCCAACCACTCGTTGTACATGCCCCGCTCAAATCTCCGTTGGCATCCATTGCGATCATGCCTATTGTATCATGATTTTCGTGGTTAATTTCAGGTTTTTTGAACTGATCTTTATTTTCCTTTTTCCATTGCTCATAGTCTTTTTTAACCTCTGGCAATGGCGTTTTCGCAGTTTTGAAACCCAAATCCAATGCGAATTTATTTGCACCAGCACCTACAAGCATAACGTGTTGCGTCTTTTCCATTATAGCTCGAGCAACTGATATCGGATGAGCAATTCCCTCCAAAAAAGCTACCGACCCACAACGAGATTGCTCGTCCATAATACACGCATCAAGCGTAACATGACCTTCACGATCAGGTCTTCCGCCAATTCCTACACTTCTATTGTTTAAGTCCGATTCCGTTACTTTAACACCTTGTTCAACGGCGTCTAAGGCTTTACCTCCTTTTTCCAATACATTCCACGCAGCCCGATTCGCTTCCAACCCATGGCTCCAAGTCGATAGGATGATGGGGCCTTCAGCAGATCCTTCGAAAGAAGAACTAAGCAAATTCGAAGCCTTGGCAGGTTTAAAAACAGAAAGTGCTCCAGCTACTGCTCCTAGTTTAAAAAATGATCTTCTTTTCATCGTCCTTCCTTTTTGCGTAATTCAGCTGCTAGCCATTTCTGAAATATATCAGCATTTTTCATATGTTCGGCTCCCGACACAGCGAAATTATGACGTCCTGTATAATCAGGTTTGGCGCACATATAAATGTAATTCACATTTGCTCGGTTCAAAACTGCATCAACAACTTTCGGAGAAGGCAAACAAATTGGTCCTGGAGGCAAGCCTTTTATTTTGTATGTATTGTAAGGACAATCAATATCACGATGAACATTCAACAAGCGTTGAACGCCCTTAAGTTTATCGCCCCAGCAAAACTTAAATGTTGGATCCGATTGCAGTTTCATTCCTTGATTGACGCGATTTAAATACAAACCTGCAATAATTGGCCATTCATCCGAATTTACGGATTGCTCAGAATAAACGATACTCGCTAATGTTACTGCTTGACTTGGAGATTGCAATCCAATTGATTTCAATTTGGATTTTCGCTCCGAAGTCCAAAATTCCTTGAATTCAGCAGCCATTCGATCCACAAAAAGTTGCTCATCGGTATCATAAAACATTTTATAGGTATCAGGAATAAATAAAGCCGGTAATTGTTCA
>VGML01000359.1 GCA_016866415.1 Bacteroidota bacterium
AACTTGTTTTTGTTTCCTTTCTATTAATTTCTTTAACTGGCATTTCTCAGAACCATTCTTCTGAAATTGAATATTATCCTAAAAATGCGAAACGACTTGAATTTCCTTTCGTTCGTGATGACGAAAGCGTGATATTGCATCACGGTTATTCATTAGTTTATGATGAGCCTTGCGAGCAAGCAAAATGGATTGCTTACATATTAACCAAAAAAGAAACCGAAGGATTGGAGGAAAGGGGAAATAAATTTATTGAAGATCCTTATGTTCAGACCGGTTCGGCAACAGTTCGTGATTACACTAAATCGGGTTATGATCGCGGACACTTGGCTCCAGCAGCGGATATGAAATGGTCAGAAATAGCGATGAAAGAGTCGTTTTATTTTAGTAATATGAGTCCCCAAAATCCTTCATTTAATCGAGGTATTTGGAAAAAGTTGGAGGAAAAAATGCGCGATTGGGCTATTTTGTATGATTCAATTTTAATTGTTACTGGCCCTGTATTAAACGGACAATTTAAGAAAATAGGAGTTAATGAAGTGTGTGTCCCAGACTATTATTACAAGGTAATTATCGACTTCAAAAAGGACAAGTCAAAGGCAATAGGATTCATCATGCCAAACATGGCGGGCTCTAAACCTCTTTCAGATTATGCCAAATCGATAGATGAGGTGGAAAAAGAAACAGGAATTGACTTTTTCTTTCAGTTCAATGATAACTTTGAAGAGAACTTGGAATCTAAAATTTGTATTCCCTGCTGGGAGTGGTAGTTAATGGATAATTCCCTCGTAAGCCGCCGCGTCTAATAAGCTATCAATTTGTGAAGCGTCCGTGATTTTCACTTTAATCATCCATCCTTCTCCATAAGGATCGCTATTCACTAGTTCAGGATTTGATTCTAGATTTTCATTGAATTCTAAAATCTCTCCAGATATAGGCATGAATAAATCCGAAACTGTTTTAACCGCTTCAACTGAACCAAACACTTCCTCTTGATCAACAGTTTCTCCGACTGTTTCGATTTCAACGTAAACGATGTCACCTAACTCGCTCTGTGCGAATTCTGTAATACCAACAGTTGCGATATCGCCGTCAATTTTAACCCATTCGTGGTCTTTCGTGTACTTAAGTTCAGCAGGAATATTCATAGTATTTTGTTTTTGCAAATGTAATAATTTCGGTTTAAGAACGAATAGTTGTTAGTTATTAATTGCGAACGAACGAATGAAAGATTGATGAACCCATACTTTTTTTAAATTTGCACCATGACTTTTGAGCAATATAAAGATTTATCAAAGCGTGTTTTGGATATTCAAGTTTTTCTGAAGATTGATTCTAAACGAATGGAGTTGAAAGAGGAAGAATTGAAATCTCAGGATCCGAGTTTTTGGGATGACCCGAAAAAAGCGGAAGCTCAAATGAAGAAAATTCGTGGACTTAAATATTGGGTTGAATCGTTTGATAAAGTTAGTTCCGCAGTAGACGACTTAGAAGTGATGTTCGAATTTGTAAAAGAAGGTGTAAGTTCTGAGCAGGAAATGGACGACTCTTACAGAAGTGTTTTGAGTGAAATAGAGGAGTTGGAATTGAAAAACATGCTTTCAAGTGAAGAGGATTCTTTGAGTGCGGTCATTCAAATTACAGCAGGGGCTGGTGGAACTGA
>VGML01000360.1 GCA_016866415.1 Bacteroidota bacterium
AGAGTTTAATATTGAATAGCGCATTGATTGGTAAATCGTATTGAATGAAACCGAAATTATCTGATGCTGTGACATTTGAGTCAACCAAAAACATGTCTAATTTATAATAACGTTGAAAAAAATTGATTCCTGTTTCTATACCAATTAGATCTGTCAATGCAATTCGAACTACACCTCCAAATGAATATCCAACTTGCTGGCTGATTTTCACTTGATAACCTTGATTCAATAAAGTTGAGCTTGACTCCCCAATAAATTTTGTTGGAAATAATGGCTTTACTTGAAACCCAAAGTAATAAGGAATTTTAGAATCGATTCCATTCTGTGATCTCAAGATAGTACAAACTGTAAAAATCGTGGATAAAAGTGATAATTTCAAAAATCGAGATATTAAACTACTCATTGATCCATTTCGTGTTATATTCCAATGGTTTTCTATGAGCTAAAGGCCATTCAATTGAGGGGTATCCAATGTAAAACAAGCCTAAACATTTATCTTTTCGATCTAATCCTAAAAATTCATTCATATCTTCCGAATAAATTAATTTTGGTGTTGACCAAAAACCGCCTAAACCATAGGCAGTGCAGGACAAATGCATATTTTGAACAGCGCATGCTACAGCTTCAATTTCCTCCAACTCACTTATTTTTTCTTCCGGCTGTCTTTTCATTGATACGGCTACAACAACAGAGGAAAGCAATGGTCTTCGAATCAACTTCGCCAGTTTAGCGTCATTTTGATCTTCTTTTTTTGTTAATTTCAAATAAGTGTCACCAAGGAATGTACTTAATTTTTGAAGACCTTGTTCAGTAAAAACGCTAAAACGCCATGGTTGTGTATTCCCGTGGGTTGGAGCCCATTGAGCATTATTTAAAATTAACTCGATTTGTTCTTTATGTACTTTTCGTTCCGAAAATTGTTCAGGATAAATGGTTCTTCTCGATTTTATTAACTCGTTTATTTCAGAAAGATTGAATCGCATAAGAAAATGACTTTAGACAAAGATATTCAAAACAGCCAATTTACTTGCAATACAGTGCTAACGATTCTTTTGCTTTTTCAAGACCAAGATTACTTGCTTTTTTTAAATCGGAGCAACATCCTTTAGTATCATTGTTCATACGACGAATAAGTGCTCGCATAAAATAATATCCGGAGTTTTGATCATTCAATTTAATCGCACTATCCATGTCTTTACTTGCCATGTGATAATCGTTCAAATTAAAATAAATAAACGATCTTATTGATAAAATGTGGGCAATGGTCTCATTTTCTTCATTTTTCTCGGCGAATTTCTTTGCGGTATTCATATACGCAAGTGCCTTTTCGAATTGACTTTTTTGAATCTCCAAATCACTTTTTTGAATATAGGCTTGAACACAAGTAGAGTCAATTGAAATTGCTTTGTCGTAGCAATCTTGAGCCTTTTGTATATTTTGACTTGCCAAGAATTCATTTCCCTTTTCAACGAGTTTAATTGCTTTTGTTTGTGAAAAAACAAAAAGATTGAAGCAGAATAAGAAAAAAGAAAGAATTACATTTTTCATTATTCAAATATAATTTTATCGGTTTAAAAATCAAACTTCAATTTTATTTTTTTGCTCGTATTTTCTTGGAACCTTTGATTTTGAAATAAAATAAATATCTT
>VGML01000361.1 GCA_016866415.1 Bacteroidota bacterium
TCTTTGTCCTCGATATCATCGAAGAGATTTGATTTCATATTACCAGCAGATTTCATGTTTTCATAATTTCGAATGGAAGAAGACATTTGATTCATTATGCCGGAATAATTTTCTTTGCTGAACGAAATAATATTTTCTTTTCGAATATTTAAATTGTTTGATGCTTGAACTGCATCTAAATCGGCGCCTAAAAAACTGAAGGTCCATTTTCCCGTTACGTCCAATTCTTTGATCATTTCTGCCACAAGATTACGTGTATAGAACTTGGAAGCATTTTCACCACCATCGGTCAGAATTACCATTACAACTGATGCTAAGTTTTCTCTAATTTCCTGATCGTAGTTTTTTCGAATTGATTCAATCGATTTTCCAATTCCATCCAATAAAGCGGTCAACCCTCCAGGACGATAATTCTCTCGAGACAGTATTTGAATTTGTTCAATTGGAGCGAACTTCATAATCTCCATTACCTCATCTTCAAAATAGGTAACTGAAACAAGGTATTCATTTTCCGGATTTTCCTTTTTTAGTTGCTGTAATGTTTTCAATTGAGAATTGAACCCTTCGATAGTTGGTCCTTCTGAACCTGACATAGAACCACTTTGATCAATCACGAAGTGGTAAATTGTTTTTTTGTTTTTCATTTTATTAAGATTTAATTTATTACTGTTTTGATTTATCCTTTGGAAAACTGAATCATATGTTCTCCCCAAATCAGTTTCATTCCAATTTCCGGGTCGTCGAAAAGTTGTATTCGAATGTAGTTGCCGTCATCGTCGATTGCATCGATAATTTGATAATGATTTCCGTTTGTATAACCTTCGTCCTTATTACCGACATTTCGATAGGTTATCGTTTGACCTTTAGCTGTAAAATGAGCAATATCCTTATTTTCATTGTAATTGAAAATCAACGTGTGTTCAGCTGATTCCCACTCAGACCAAGTTTTTGCATCTGAATCATAAAAACAGATATAATTGTAATCTGCTCTAAATTTGTCTTGTGCCTTTCCAAATCCAACAGTCAGAATAGTTAAAGCGAGGGTAAATAAGATTTTTTTCATAACGTAGTTTTTATTATTTACCTTTTGATATCAGTAAATCGAAAAGGTAACCAACTCGCTACAAAATTTTTTAAAAATTAGTGCTTAGGGAAATCCTTGCAAGGTTGTAATACTACCTCACCAACACAAAACCAGCCCATTTTTCAGGATTGTATGGATAACGATTTCGCATTTCTTTTTGGGCTTTATTAAAAGATGAATCGATGTCGTTGGTTTTCGCAAGTTCAGAATAAAAAAGGGTCATTAGCTCCATTGATTCAGTATCCGGAACTTTCCAAAGTGATACAATTATTTGATCTACTCCTGCTAATTTAAACCCTCTTTTTAAACCAAAGGTTCCTTCTGAACTCTCTATTTTACCTAGACCCGTTTCACAAGCAGATAAAACAACGAGTTTCGTGTTAGATAAATCCAAATTCGCTACTTCAGCTGCTGTTAAGATTCCATCATCGCCCGTAGTTTCAATCATTTTTTTTGAATCTCCTGACCAACTTACATTTGCACCACTTAACATCAAACCACATCTCACCATTGGATCTTCAGAAACTTTATAGTTTGAGGTCTCT
>VGML01000362.1 GCA_016866415.1 Bacteroidota bacterium
CGCAATCTCTCTTTATTATTAAGCCATTTTTTAATGGCAATAGAATATATCGCTAAATCTCTTTTATTATGTTGCCGTGTAATGTGTTGTGTTACAAATCCTATCCCGTTTCGAGTAGATGATTCTTTTAAATACTTGTTAATTGGTCTGGTATACTTAGCGATAGTGAGCTCTTGGCCAGGCTGTAGAGTTGGCAAATCATAAAATAAATCTCTCATGAGCTCATAGCTATTGGGAACTCTGGAAAGTTCTGGAAAAGTAAACCGCTTACTACCCCTTTGCCCAATAATTACGACACGTCTTCGTTTTTGTAAGACCCCGTATTCTTCTGCATTTAATACCTGTAAATCTGTGGAATAGCCAATTTCCGAAAACAGGCTAATCATTTCATTGAGATATTTTCTATTTCCAGCAGTTAGTAATCCAAGTACATTTTCGAAAACAAAATACTTAGGCTTATATCTCTTAAGAAACTCTGCGTAGTAGCGGAATAAATAATTTCTTTTATCCCCTATCATCCGCTTAGGATCTCGACTTCGACCTACAAGTGAGTAGGCTTGGCAAGGAGGTCCGCCGAGAATTATATCAATTTTTTTATTAGACAGCTGCGCATCAATTATTTGAAATATATTTTGAATTGAGGTGCTCGAAATCTCATTATTTATAACTGAGTTAATCAATTTTTCTGGAACCGCATTCCATAATTCTTCTTTGGTAATTTTGTTTTTTAGGTATTTGACATAAACTTCAGTTCGTCCATTTTCAGACAAATAATGAAATGCCAGTCTTGTTTTTAGTGTATCACACGCGTCTTTGTTCATCTCCACATGAGCAATGGGATGAAATCCCTGTCGAATGAAGCCCTCTGAAAGACCGCCGGCACCCGCAAAAAGATCAATATAATTAAGCGTTTTCATACTTTTCTATCCGTGATGATATTTTGTTTTTGCTTTGCATTTGTATAGAATTTTCTCTTCAGTTACCCTAATTGCTTCTGAAGCAAATTCTTCGCCCTTTACAACATCGTAAATTTGATCAGCCAACCAAATGGTTAGCAATTCTTCTTTATCAGTATTAAGGATTGAGGCAATTTTTGGAATTTGCTCTCGCTTAAGTCTTCGCAATCCCTTTTCGATTTTACTTAGTAACGGCGCATCAATCCCAAGCTTTACTGCTACATCGCTTTGCAACAAGCCTATTTTTAGTCTTTTGGACTTAATAATTTCTCCTAATGTAGACACTTCTCCCTTCATACTTGTCAATATTTGACAAGTTAGTAATAAACCTTCAAAATCTTCCGCTCATTGCAATGATTTTACATTAAATTTTGAAACCATTTGTAAGAGTAACCATGTAGTACATATCTGCTACAAATGTTGACCTACTCATTTGAAAATCAACCAGAATTGATCAAAGTTTTCTAAAACCGTACGGAACCTACCAGACAATTCCAGAAGATTCTCAAAATCCTCGCCTTTTCCTCGATGAAGAACTGGCTAAAGATTACTTCCAGGAAATAAAGAAGTTCTTATTCCTCTGTGCAAATACTACAGATAGACTAGCTCCATCTGCTGAGTTAGACAAAATTTGGCACACCT
>VGML01000363.1 GCA_016866415.1 Bacteroidota bacterium
AAAATTAAAAACCCATTTGTTGAATTAAAACGATACATATACGCAATTGTCTTGTAGTATATACCTGTGGCTTTTTCAGAATTTTCTGAATACGACTGTTGCCTGTCAAGTGGAATATATTTTGCGTCACCAACTGATTTTGGCTCATCTTTGCTTATAAAGTCAGGATAAATGGGTTGAAAATTTTCAAAAAGTAAATTCCTATGTTTACCTGTTTTATTTTCGGGATGAATGAAGTTTTCTTTTAGAATGGCATTAAGATACTCTTCCCAAAGCCAAGCACCATCAAACAACAAACCGTAAACTTTATCTTTTTCTTTTCCAAACGTAATTTTCTCGTGTCGAAGAATTTTTAAGCAGATTTTTTGCAATGCAGAATACTCAGTAAAATAAGGATGAGTAACTGGTTTTAAATTGGCTATAATAATCTTTTGTCTCGAATTACCATTGTAATTCTTGTTAGTTACAAAAATGAACTTACTTACAATGTCTCTTAGTTCACAGTCACTAGTCAGTAATCCACTACCATAAGGGTGGGTTCTGATAAATTCAATTGTATGCCTAATTAGTTGAGTTAGATTATTATTATAGCTGTGTTCTCTTGTAGTGTAAGCTATTTTTCCTGTAAACGGAATATTTCTAAGTATATGGCGTTTAACATCAATACTTCCCTTAACATTTGTATCGTTATATTCTTCCTTTTTGTATGCTTTGTAGATTCCTTGGGAATAGGCTTTTTTGAGATAGTACGGAAAAAGGTAAAGAAGAAAATCCCAAATATTCTCCTTATTGGGTGTTTGGTCAAATTTTAAAAGGTTAATCGAAAAGACTTTTTGTAGCATATAATGCAAAAAATAGTCGTTGTTTTCATCTTTGGCAAAGCGAGATGATATTGTTAGTTGTGTTGAATTTCGTCCAATAAACCCCATTAAATTATATGTGGTCAAGTTTTCATTGTCAAGTGAGAAAATATGAGGTTTTTCAATATCGTCTTTATATAGACCAAATGAATGAGGAAAAACAAGCAAGTCAGGATTCTCGTTTTGTAAATCCAAAAGGTTTCTATTTGCTAATGCTGATAAATCCGCAATGTTCAAATTGTCAAATTCATCAATACTTTTTCCGCCATTATTATCGGTGGTTCTCATTAGGCTAAAAAGCATTTTTCAAAAGTTCAATTTTCTCAATACTGTCAGGCATCCCTCTCAAATATTCTTTTAAAAGTGGCTCGATTCGCAAATTCCAAACATTGTCAATATCTTGTCTTGCATTACCGTTTGAGTCAAGAAAATAGGCCGCACCAATGTGATAAGAAGGATTAAGCCCATCTGTATCAGAAATTTGCTTATTTAGATTAAGCATTCTTTCTTTAATGTCATTTGGTAAATTCATATTTTCAGCACTTTGTTCTGCTGTTATTTCAATCCAAGTAAAACGTCTTCGCATTGCAAAATCAAAACTTTCAACACTTCGGTCAATATCGTTCATTGAGCCGATTATATAGACGTTTTCGGGTACATAAAAAACCTCTTTTTCATCGCTGTGCAAGTTTGAATATTGTGTCTTAACTGAACCTTTTTTACCT
>VGML01000364.1 GCA_016866415.1 Bacteroidota bacterium
TGTGCTCAACCATTCAATCATTATTGAATGCCAGCTCAGGTGGTGTTCCGGGTTCAATGGCATTCATTGTTCAATACGATGCTGTTTCAAATAGGATCTCAATCATGTACACAGCCAATCCAGCCTCAATCCAAATTGAAACATATCCATTAATAAATCAGATCCGATATGACATGACTCGAATTTTTGGAACTAGGATAAACAATTCAAAATCTCAAACTCAAACAGCAGTAGCCACTGCTTCGAATGGTGTCCTGGTTAATCCTGTGTATTTTCCTTTTAGTATTGATTTGAAAGTTGCTGATGTCATTCGCATTCACTCAAATGTTGCCAAAAGATTTTTTGAATTAAAGAATAAGCGCCTGACTCAAAATTCTGTATTATTCGAAATCGTTGTCCCCAACATTAGCAATGGATCGACACTGGTTTTTGAAAACCTTAACAGTGATAACTATAAACAGGAGATTTATTCAAACTTCGACAATTTGACCATAGACATTAAAACTAAAGATGGCACACCGGTACCGTTTAAGGCTAACTGCCAATTCAATATGACTTTTACCGTTGAAAGAGAAATTGAAGATGTCAAACCTGAAGATAGGCTCAAAAATCTGCAAAATTTCAACCAGCTATCAAGCGTCTAGCAAAATTTGCTGGTCAAAATTCAGCCTCAGGAATTGTTCTTTATCGTAATAAATAAACAAGAACGAGTGATTATTCATCTGTTCTATTTTATCCATGATTTCAATAAATTTTTCGACGTTGCCTTTGAACAAACTGCTAAATTCTGGGAATATTGCCTCGTATATAGTCCTATCCTTCATTTGCCAAATTAAAATATTATTTGAGTTTGACCGCAAAACTTTGTTGATCCCTTTAGGATATTGCGACATGATGAACAAATTCGTATAGAAGTGACGATGACGAATCGCAAAATTATTAAATACCTGTGCATCTTTGCTCCTGCTTGAAATCATTGGCGATCCCAAAGAATCATCGATCATGATAGTGTGAATTGGCGGGTAATCGTAGTTGAAATGTTCGAAGTCAAAACCATCCAAAAAATTATTTTCTTGTAGCAATTCCAAACATTGAGGATCTAATTTTTTTTTGTTGATATAATCATCAAATATTTCCAAAAGTTTTTTGTCATGTTTCCATTGTTCGATTGCTTCCTTTATTTTTTCAATAACTTTTTGGAACGATTTGACGGAGAAATCGTCAATGATTATAAAATGATCGGGATGATCTTTTCTGAAGTTGATCAGTTTTTGATCCAACGTTGGGCTGAAAAAATACACTTTGTTTTGATTTTCCATTAAGTGAGGTTCGTGAATTAGATAGTTTAAACCAGCAACTGTCTTTCCTGAATTTTTTATCCCAAACAACAGCGTAAATAAAAAATCATTAGAACCAGTTATATTGTACTTTGGAAATGTATAGCCGCCTTTACTATTCGGAAGGTGACATTTTAAATTATTTAATTTAAGTAATTTCATAGCTTATTATATATAACATGGGAGATAAAAAACGAAAAAATAAAAAACAAAGACGAAAAAATGTCGAAGGTTCCAGCAA
>VGML01000365.1 GCA_016866415.1 Bacteroidota bacterium
ATCTCCAGGAGTAATATATGGTGTGAGCTCAAATTCGTATTCTTTTACTTGATCTCCCGGACACCAGCCTTCGCGGGCGTATGGCCAAGTTCCCCCTTGTCCAATGTTTGGGTTATCACCACAATCCGTTTCTTCCCAAATATTCCAATTGAACCGAGAAACACCATCTACTTTTATCTGGTGGCTATTTGGAACCCACTCACAACAAGCCATATTTCCTACCTGTCCGTGACCAGACATTCTCGTTTTTATTTTAAAATTATCAGATGAATCAGCAAGGTGAATTTTTTTCGCTTTTAGATCAACATCATTCGCCATATTCGCAAAACCATACGATCTGAAATCCGACCAGATTGGCTCACGTTTATGTATGTCTCTTGGAGGAATTCCCTCTATGAATGCAAATCTCAAATCAAGAAGTTCTTGCGTATTATGTGCTGCTAAATCAACGGTATTTCGCAAATAATCTTGGTAATCTGTTACGTCGTAAATCCATGCAAAACCATTCGGACCTAAATCAAATTGAATTCCATACGGGGTAATATAACGCGCAATTTCAACATCTTTTACAAGTTCATAAGGAGGATTGTAATACGTAATTTGCTCATTTACCAATTGATCAGTTGCAACAAAAGGTACTTGCGCTAAAATTTGACCATTTTCATCGTATTGAATGTTATTTCCTTGTTGAGTTCCGACATACCCATTTGTAATTTCAAAATGTCTATTCACCGGTTGTTGCTCGAAGATTACCGTACGTGGTTTTAATCTCTTTTCTTGAACTGAAATTGCAGTAGCTGTTGAACTAACCGTTCCTTGAAGTAAAGAAATAACCGGTTTTTCAGTTGAAACTTGAACACCACAAACTGCCGGCTCATCAAAACGAATCATGTTATGTTCAGAGGGCATTAATAAATTATCATTTGCAGATTTATCAATCGCATAATTTTCATTATCAAAATCGTAATATATCAGTAAGTTATTCCAATTTGGATGGGAATTCGTTATTTTATTTTGGTAATTTGCTTGAATAGTTGCCCCAGAAAGAGCTGAATTGTAAAAACGGAATTCATCTATCTTTCCTTTCCATTTCAATCCTTGGTCCATATTGGCTCCAATAATGAAGCGATGTATATATCCGATATTACGTGTTTTATTGGTTCCCGAATGCCAGAGCGCACCATTTTTATAGATGAACATTTCGCCCGTACTTTGTTTTTTTACAAACGCCCAATGGTTCCATGTGTTATCCATTTCGGAAGCTGTCATTGTTTTATTAATTCGATCATATCCTGAAGAAACTCCTGCATCAAAATAGACATTATTATCGCCCCACGGCATGTGAATATTGAGAATTCTGTTATTTAATGTATCAAAAGCCTCCAGTAAAGTTGTATTTGTTCCTGCAGTTCCATTACCTTTCGCCCAAAACTCTACGGTCAATTCTTGTCCAACCGTAAAATCTGATAATTCAGTCATTGTGAAATTCGTGCCAGATAAATTCAAATACCCATTTCGATCCGGGTATGC
>VGML01000366.1 GCA_016866415.1 Bacteroidota bacterium
TACATACTCAATTTTCATTGATTTTTGTTCTAATTAAATCATCAAAATATCAAGAACAATTTTGTAATAGTTCTTCGTTTGATATTCAAAATTTTATCAGCAAAAGTTGTCTTCAAAAGTAGCTTAATGTTAGTTGAGAGGAGAGCAACACAAAAAGTAAAAACAAAGATAAATTGAATAAGATTCACTTTCATTTGATGACATTGAAAAACTGGAACTCAATGCAGTGCATTGCACAAGGTGATTCAAAAATTTTTTTTGCATCCATAATAGAAAATGTGGATAATAAAATTTTACTCAAAATTTAAATTTTTACAGAGTTGACAATGTTAAAAAATCAAATCCAATCATTTAAAGTTTCAAATAGTTTTTTAAAGAATTTCAGCTAAAAATTATCAAGGTTATCTAAACATAATCCTTATCAATAAATTTTGAATAAAAAATTGCCATTTTCAAAGTTTACAGCTAGAGTACATAAGAAATTTAATTTTTTTCCACTATCAAAGTCAAGATTGAAATACATTGCAAGTTCTTTTTTGGCAAATCGGCAGCTGCAAAAGCTTCTCTTCAAAATTACACAGTAAAAAAAATTTCACTCAAATATATTGATTTTACATTATGATTGTACTTTGAAAGAAATATTCCAATAAAACAGAAGTCTTCTAAATAGATATAACTTACAGTTTAAAGCTATTGGCTTTTTACAGTGATTTTTGCCCTTAACTTTTTAAGCTTTTGCTTCACAACTCGTTTTAAAGCATCAATGTTAATTTTTCAAACGTTGCACAGCTGCTCTGAAAAAAAGCAGAATTTGTGGGGCCCAGTCAGGGTATAGAGTGTTTGAAATGCAAACAAAATCCACATCGAAAACCTGTTCTTTTTGACTATTGTAATTTTTTATTGTTCAGAGACAGAAAAACAGATGCAACATTTAAAAAGTTTGCACCAATAACAATTGATTTGAAAACGAAATCTTTGCAACTCAGGAAAAAAATGCAAGAATTGCATCAGCAACAAGAAAATGATTCTTCAAAAGTGTAAGGGCTGATTTACTTCGATAAAAGATAATTTTCATTGACAATTTTCAAATTATTAAAGGTTGGAAAACCTTTCATCTGATGAACAATCATGTGCAATAGAAGAACCATCTCCTTCTGTAACTCTTCATTATACATTAAGCAGAAAAGAAGAGAACAGGTTGGGTATCCTTTTAAAGTAGTGTTACAATAAAGGTAAAAAATAATTATTGAAAATTTGTGAGTAAAATATATGTACCTGCGAGAAAGAACACTGTAATTGATTGACAGCGCTTATAGTCGGTTGAGGAACTGATTCTTGTAATACCAAAGGTTTAGACTTTACAACCATTCCCTATACACTATTATTGTGTCTTGCGGTCACCTGAACTTTCCCTAGTTAAATTTTGGGAACAATATTTTCTGATGTAATTATTTTTTGTTTTCAATAATTGAATCACATTTTTGTTCATGTGATCTTCACAACCATCAATCCTGACTGAGGTAA
>VGML01000367.1 GCA_016866415.1 Bacteroidota bacterium
AAAGTTTTATTTTTCCGAATTCTAGAATTTCTCTTGAGATTGAATATTCTGAAATAATATTCTGAATCATTGATTCGTCTCTTTCTTCTTCATTTGTAAACTCCTCATCCCACGATTTGGTTAAGCTATTACTCCATAAATAATTTATTGTTAACGAATTTTCTGAGCTGTTAGTTGGTGGTAGAAGATAAAAAAAGAAGGTGCCGTTTCGCTCATCAGAAAGATGTTTATACCAACTATGTGCAAAGGAAAACGATCTAACAAACTGATAGATAACATCGGAACTGAGTTTATTACAATTTCGGATCTGAGAAAGATAAACTTCTGAATTCAATTTTCTAGATTTAAAACTTATTAATCACAAATTCTTCCTTTGTGCTTGTCGTTGTGAAAATGTTCATCCAATTCCTTGAATTCTTTTAATAATTCGGCAGATGGGGGAGTGGCTTGTAGTTTTGTTAGGTCTGGCTGTCCCGCATCAACCCAACAGGTATACCAAATGGAGCCAACGGCTAAAATCGCCGCACGTAAGCGTCGTTCAACCATGTTATTCAAGCGTTTGTGGTACACATCACAAAACTCACGGGAATAAACATACATATTTGCATTTCCCCTTTGTTCAAAACTGTATTTTCTATCTGCAGGAAAAGTTGCTGTGATTTCCTTCTCCATACGAAGAACAGAATCCAAAGCGTTATGCGATGCGCGAACATTTTCCCATGAAAAATCTAAAACATTTTTAATATATTTTCCTTTGCCTACAAAATAATCGTAATCCTCTGCGTTGATTTCAACCAAACGACTTTCCCAAAGACCGTGAATTCCTTTTTGCCCAGTCAATTGTCCATTGTAATTTTCAGTAGTGTGCAACGGAACATGCGAATCACCTATGTAATGACCAATGTCCGCAGAATACTTCAGAATCAAATCGACGTTTTTCGTTTCAAATGCCTTTTGAAGTTTGTATTTCATGACTTGAATGTGCCAAGGAACGATTCCATAAGCTTGAAGAGTATCTTCTGAGAATTTTGCAACTGCATCATTCCATTTTCTTGGAATAATTTCAAATGGATCCTCTCCTGGTTTGTAATAATGATCTAAATCGATGTAATGGCATTGAGCTTCTCCTTCCACAGCATATCTGCGCATATCGGGGTCAACAGCGTGATCAGTGAGATATTCCAAATGCTCTTTGTAAAAACCAAACATCTCCGGTGGAAGTGTAAATACAGCAATTCGATTGATGCGTTTGTGACCAAAAAATCCCCAAGTTGGTTTGTAGGTATGAAAAATGCCGCTTAACGAGAAAATCGAACAAACGACAATAGTAGAAATTGTTTTAAAGCTTGACCAATTTACCATCTTTGAGAATTGGAATTGCATTTGTTTGATTTGGTGTTAAACAATATTTAATGTCCTCGTTCAAATTTAAGTTTTTTAAGCGTCTTCTGTGTGAACTAGATTTTAAATATCCCAAATAATTATCTTTTGCAGATAAAAACAAATATTT
>VGML01000368.1 GCA_016866415.1 Bacteroidota bacterium
TGACAATATCCAGTATCATCAAATTGTTCCGACTAATCATTTTAATGATTTCATAGATACATTTCGTAATCCAGAGAATGAAATAAGAATAGAGTTAGGACTTCCGAAAATTGGAGAGGGATGGATTTCGGAAACAAAATTGTTTTACCTGATAAAGGAAAGATTTAAAAACTATCGTGTTATCCAACATGGTAAACCCAAATGGTTAGGAAAACAACATCTTGATATTTATTTACCTGATTTCAATGTTGGTATTGAATATCAAGGTGAACAACATTCAATATCTGTTGAAATATTTGGTGGTGATACTGGACTTACTAATACTAAAGAAAGGGATAGACGAAAAAAAACCCTTTGTAAGAAAAATCAAATGACATTATTTGAAGTTTTCCCGGATGATGATTTTGTAAAATTCGTAGATAAATTATCTGATTTATACCTTTAGTTTACCCTTTGAATCCAATCCAAAACTTTCTCAATACCCTTAACCCTCATTTATGAGAAACAAATCTAATTTAGGAACATTCACTTCTTATAATCTTGAGTATATATATGATTTCATTGGAGAAGATAGAATCAAACGGAAGTTAGAAGAATTAAAAAATGTCCCAACCATGGGAACATCTTTTGAAAAATTTTTAACCGAAGAAACAGAGTTTGATTTTAATGAGAAAAGAGTATTGTGGAAACTCTGGTTATTGATTAATAATTATTTCAAAGGAGAACTTGATGTATGTCTTTTTATTTATGAAAATTCTAAAAAATATACTGAATCCGATTATAATAATGATAACTTTTGGTTAGATTATCATTTTCTATACCAATCTATTTTAGATAACCTTAAAATATTTGATAAGAAAAATAAATTGATACTTCTAAATATTGAGGGTAATTATGGAATTCAAAAAAAATTATTAGTAAAAGAAAACACTACCCTTGAAATAAAAAAAAGAAGATCTCCCGGAACAGGTAAATACCTATTTGTAAAGAACTCTAATATTATTTCAGATATTTGGTTTGATCTCTATCCTGAGAATAATGAAGAAACCAAATTTTTATTCACAATAGACTGGAATGGAATTTATATTTTAGAATTAGGACAAAATTCTATTACAATACATAAAAAAGAGGAAATATACTTTGAAGATAAAAATAATCTAAAAGAGTTAAACATTAAATCATTAGTAAATGAATTATCTGAAAATTATCTAAATAACCTTGAAACTATCTCTAAAATATTTCAAAAGGATAATAAAAAAATTTACAAAAACAATCCCCCACTTTTTTCAAACGGAGTACTTTGGAATTTATTAGACTTTTATATAGAGGATGAAACTTATCAAAATAAAATAATCAAGTTCAATAATAAATTTTCTCGAATTTGGAACGAAATGTAATAATTAAGATATTTTAGATAAAACAGTTTTCCTTATTTACTGAATGAAACCTTTTATTTTCTAATTTCTTTACTACTTTTCTACACTCATCTGAACAATACTTT